>JADGBM010000094.1 GCA_015231515.1 Desulfobulbaceae bacterium | reverse complement strand
ATTTGGGGGGTAGCGGTGGCTTTAGCTCCACGATCAGAAGCGGATAGCTTGAAAGTTACCCTAAAATCACAGCCTTCACTTGTAAAGATTGGCTCGGGCAAACCTTGTTCCTGCATGGCTTCAATGATTCTGTTGGTGCCACGACCCCAGGTTTCTATAATCTTTCTGCGGTAAAAAACATTGGCAATCTTGGGATTCCAAAGGTGGGACTCATGGGGGCCCAGGAGCTGTTCCACTTTCATGCCAAAGTGAAGGCCTCCGAAATTACAGATCTCGACACGATCATCGTAGACGGCCAAGGAAATACTTCC
Organism: Desulfobulbaceae bacterium; assembly: GCA_015231515.1. Classification (NCBI taxonomy): domain Bacteria; kingdom Pseudomonadati; phylum Thermodesulfobacteriota; class Desulfobulbia; order Desulfobulbales; family Desulfobulbaceae; species Desulfobulbaceae bacterium. The sequence continues at coordinate 11,277 of JADGBM010000094.1, read as the reverse complement.
GCCACGAGAGCTGTAGTCACGGTGGATAAGGGCGTTGGCCAGTGCCTCCCTAGTTGCAAGTGTCGGTAAAGCAGGAATGTCGATTCGGTAGGGGTTGCCTTCTTCAAAGGTGCTGGCCACAGGAAGGTGTCGTATCAAGAATTCCTGCCCTCTAACGAATAGCTCCAGTGCATTGGCATGAACAATTTGACTATCGATGAATTCGTTTTTATTTAGCCCTTTGAATCTAGCCATCTTCAGGCAACACTGGGGATAATCAGCAAATATGGAATCAGATTTGGCAAACAGAGCCATTGCTCCGTTGGTAATGCCACTGTCGTTCATAAGGCCTAGACCGATCAGGGTCTTTTCCGGGTCACGATGTCCTGGTTCTTGCAGGCGTTGATTACGGATAGCCTCGTTAAGAGTTGTCAGGATCTGATCGTGGTCGAGATCATCTAAACTGCATTTCTCAGCAGGAAGTACCTCCCAAGGTGAGGGGCGAGTGGCGCGCCTGTCCAGCTCTGCACGGAAGTGGTCTTGTGGCATCCGCACAGTGGTAGGACCTTGGCGCATGAATGGACGGCCATCAAAGGTGTAGACTGTTTGCCCCTCACTAACAGAGAGAACCAGTACTACCTTGTGGTCAGCCAGTTCGACCTTTTGGGTTTCGGCCACCATGGCGGGTTCCAACTTGTTAATCTCCTGATAGAGTCCTTCAAGAGTTCCCTGACCAATGGTCTGACCAATGATTTCTCCTTGGTCGGTAACACCAATAATGACCTTACCACCTTTGCCATTGAGAAAGGCACAAAGTGTCTCGGCTATACGGGTTCGTTGTCCTGTGCTCTTTTTGAACTCGAGGGTTTCACTTTCCCCTTTAGCGACTAGTTGTTGTAGTTCTTTCAACTTCAAATTAACAACCTGTTACTACACAAACTATCCTCAGGTAAGGCTTGTCCTCCGTTTGCATACTGTCTTCATACCACTTGGTATAGTGCTGAAAAAGCTCGTTAACTTTTCGGAGTTCTTTTTCCTTTAACTGCTTTCGAGCTTCATTACTCATAAAGGCTTTTTCGGTAAGTTCCTTATTGAGATAAGCTTCCTTTTTTTCCTGGAGTTGAATTAACTCGTTGAGATAGTTATCAAGGCGGGGGCTCATAGCTTCGTTAAACTGCTCTCGCTTGTTGTGCATGTGTTGGAGAGCCCGATCGATATTTTGTAAGTAGATGTGCCAAGTTTATTTCTGAACCTGAATTAGGATGCTCCTGACGATCGATTTTAGTTGCCCTCAGGAATTCCTCAAGTGTTTTGATGCCCTTGCAGCTAGCTTGTTCGTAGTAAACGGCAAACCAGTCTTGAACGACAGGCAAGCCTCTTTTGTTTGGCATCATTCCGTATATGAGAAACCAGCTTTCACCCTGAGGGATAGTGGGCAGAGTCAACACTGGGGCTTCTCCTCTGCGAAAATGAGAGGAGGCTTTGTGAGATATCCAATCCATTAGCGGGTGGTTTTCCCAGAGCAGGTGAGCTTGTAACCAAGAATTGTCTGATTCTTCGGTACTGCGGTTACGCAAGGCCTTGATTTCTTGCTTAAGGTATTCTCGATGGGCGCAAAGGTGAATTTCTCCATTTTTGGTCACAATTTCCTTGGGTAGGTTTTTAAAAAGGTGTTTGAGTTCATCATTCAGGGTTATGGTAAGGATCTGACGGTCATCCTGCCTAGCTACCTGCAGCTTGTTCCGGCGCTGAACTTCTGTGAGGGCACGGGTGAAGTAGTCCCAGTCTGATTTGAAGAGTCGAGGAAGTTGCCCCTTTTTGACGATGGTCTCTTTGCCAGTGTGTATGGGTTTTTCTCCCCACATAATATCTAGAAAGTCTGGTTTTTCTTCAAGAGATTTCTCGAATTCATCAGAGCTAATTTCACCTTCCATAGCTTTTGCAGTGAGTTGCTCCTGAGAATCAACATCATAACCACCTAAGGCAGACGGATCACCAATACTTTTTTGAGCTTGTTGGTCTTTTTTGATAAGAATTTCTAGGTTGCGATTGTCATCCTTCACATTTTCGTTGCTGGATTCTGTGAGGAGATAGCAAATAAGCGGCTCCCGTTCTTGCCCATAGCGGTCGATACGACCATTACGCTGCTGAAAAGTCATCAATGACCAAGGAATATCAAAATGGATCATTTTGTGACTGAGGTAGTGCAAGTTGATTCCTTCGGAGGCTACATCTGATGCTATCAATAATCTAACCTTGCTGTTGGGGTCTCCAAAATCCTGAACTCGGCTCATTTGGTCGATATCAGACATGGAACCATTTAGCTCAAGAATAGCTCCGTCATTGAGATTCAGGTCCTTCTGTAAATTAGTTTTTAGAAAAGTCAAAGTTTCAAGGTGTTCAGTAAAGATCACCAGTCGGTCGTCAGAGGATTTTCCCGTCCAGTTCAATGCCGTTTTGTCTTTAAGTAGGGAAAGCAAGCTCTGATATTTTCCGTAGTTTTCTGCTGTGATGGCTTGTAATAATCCAGAAAGCTCTTTAAGTTTTTCGATGTCTCTGGCACAAGCTTTAGCATCCTCTAATTTGAGATTATCCAAAACCTTGGATTGGCGCTTCAGCCTTTCATTGACTGTTTTCAAGCAGGCCGCCGGACTGGAAAACATTGACTTTTCCAACACTGTTTTGAATAGGTGTTGACCTTTTACCTTTCGGCGGTCGATCATTTCCAATTTGAGGGTAGAGAGCTTTTCGTAAACGGATTCTTCTAAACTGCTGGCTATGCACATTTCTTTGCGGATAGTTCTTTCCTTGAAAGATTCCTTGACCTGTTCATTAATATCCTTCTTGAATCTGCGAAGATAAAGTCCTTTAATATCTTCAGGTCCATAGTTTTCAGGATCTGCAATTGCAGTTGGGTCAAGCATGTTCATCAGGCTAGCAAAAGACCTAGGGTTGCCGTCAAAGGGAGTAGCTGATGCTAAAATCATAGATTCTGAATGTTCGGCAAGTAATTTGGCTACTTTTGCTCGTTGAGATTTTTGATTTCCTCTTTCGGCAACATTGTGGGCTTCGTCAATTACTACAATATCCCAATGGCAGTTTTCCAAATAAACCCGGTATTCACTGTCGTTTTTTAGGGTGTCGATTGAGATAATAGTCTTGTCGTAGTAACTAAAGGGGTTGGCATTGGTGGGAATATTGTTTCTCACTTTTTGTAAGCCACTGGAGTCGAGCCTGACAAGAGGAATTGTAAATCTATGCCAAAGCTCTTTTTGAAATTGTGCCATTAGACTCTTCAAGGTGACTACAAGAATGCGTTTACCTCGCCCTCGGCGAATAAGTTCACTTAGCAGGATGCCTATTTCTATAGTTTTTCCTAGCCCAACAGCATCGGCAATTAGGATCCGTTGTCGAGGTAGTTCCAGAGCTTGTAAAGCTGGGTCAAGTTGAAAAGGAACATCATCAACAGCTCCTTGATGACCTAAATACAACTTGTTGTCAATGGGAGGAGTTTGCCTGAGAAGGCTTTCCACAAAAAGTTTTCCATGGATAAAGCGCTCAGAGTTATCTTGTTTTAGTTCTATGTCTGCTGGATCTAATATTTTGATGCCATTTCCGTGATCAAGTTCCAGTCCGTCAAGAAAGATTGATTCCTTATCCCTTACCAATTCAGAGATTCCAATAGCTGTAAGAGCTTTGGAATGACAACCTGAAATGGTATTAACCCGCTTAACAACCCATTCTTCACCTCTTATTTCAAGGCGCATTCCTGGGGCGTAGGTTGTCTGGGGCATTATTTTTACCCCTACAGAATTAATTCTGTCATTTATTTCTGCCTGTTGATATTTTCCAGTATTGGCAGACCTTATGTCTAAGCATAGCCCTTTCCTCTATCCATCGATAAATAACAGTAGGAGTTTCTTTTCATGACTTTATTTTAAGCAGCTGAATGTTTATGCAAACACCAACAGTTTGCAAGCATTTTTTTAAAGTTGTCGTTTTTAGTTAAAAAATATCTGTTTTACAAATATTTAATATCATGCCTGATCCTCGAAGAATTTCTAAGCGCTGCAGAAATCTATTTTTATAAATAAATGAGAGGTACAGAGAATACAGAGTTTTCAGCAATAAAAAGTAAAACTGCTAAGCAATTATTATAAATCCACTATTCCGGTCAGGCCTTTACGAATTAACATCACCGCAATAGCTGCCAACAGCAGGCTTGCCAGTTTAGAGGCAATTTTGGCTCCCGTTTTGCCTAAGACATTGGTAATAGGAGTTGCAATGACAAATATAAGTCCGGTTATTATAATGTTTACGATAAGGGCTACCGTAGTCAGTAAATGTCCATGAATGTTACTCAGGAGGATACAGGTGGTTAACACTGCCGGACCGGTAATTAGTGGCACTCCAATCGGTACAGCTCCTAGGCTTTCAGCATCGGTTTGTCGTTGCAATTTTTCTCCGGAAATAAGATCGCTCAAGGAAATAGCTAAAAGTAGAATGCCTCCGGCGATCATGAAATCTGAAACAGAAATGCCTAGGGATGACAGCAGAGACGGGCCGAACCATAAAAAGGCCACAGCAACAATGGTGGCCGTGAGAATAGATTGAATGATAATTTTTTTGAGCTGAGTTTTTTCGACCCCTTCAGTTAACGAAATAAATAAGGGCAGGACGCCAATCGCATCAACCGCCACAAACAAAGGTAAAAAACATTGCCAGAATTCTAAGAATAACATTTTATTTACCTATAATGACAAGGAAATTATAACACTCTCAAAGTATTAACAACATAGCGAAAAAAGCTAAGCTGTTTTAGTGCTGTTATTCAGCTGAAGAATCTTCTTCAGATTTCATCGCTTGTAGTTGTAAAAGCTTCCGTGCTGATATTTCTAGTTTTTTGAAGTCGAGTGGTTTTTCAAAGAAGTCATTCATGCCGGCTCGCAGGCAATCTTCTCGGTTTGTATTATTGGCATAAGCTGTGATGGCGATGATGATGCTGGGTGTTCTTTTCATCTTAATTTCCTGCTGCCGTATTCTATAGGCGGTTTCTAAACCGTTTATTCCAGGCATCATGATGTCCAGCAGGATCAGTTTATATTTGAAGATAGTCAACATCTTAAGGGCTGTTTCGCCATCATTGGCGACATCGACGATTCGGGAAAACTTGGCACTCAGCGTAGTTGCAATTTTCACGCTAATCGGATCATCATCAACAATCAAGGTGCTGTGTATAAATTCAAGATCACTATTCATTATTTCTGCTTTTGACATTTGCCTAAAAGGGTTTTAAGTTTCTGGAAACAGACTGGTTTGGCTATATAGGCATCCATACCAGCTTGCAGGCAGATCTTGCGGTCTTCATCGAGGGCATGAGCTGTAACCGCAATAATTGTGGCTGCCGGCCGGCCGTGTTTTTTTTCCAGATCACGCATTATTCGGGCAGTTTCTAGTCCGCTTATGCTGGGCATCTTTACATCAAGTAGGATGCAATCAAATTTTTGTGAAGCGAACAGCTCCAAGGCCTCTTCTCCGCTTTCTGCCGTCAGCACTTCTTGAGAGATTTTCTTCATCAGTTTTGCCAATACTTTCTGGTTAACAAAATCATCATCGACCACTAACACCCGTTCGGCTAAGCAGCAGATGGCCTCAGTCTCAGCCTCTTCTGTTAAGGTGAGTGAAGCTAATTCTTCCTTCATGACGGGCAGGATGACTTTGAAAATTGAACCTTGACCTTCCTTACTTTGAACCTCAATCGTGCCCTGCATCAACTTGACCAGTTTATCGACGATGGAAAGTCCCAGGCCGGAGCCCCCGTATAAACGGGTCATGGAATTATCAGCCTGTTCGAAGGATTCAAAAATATAAGTGAGACGGTCATCAGGGATGCCGATGCCGGTGTCTTCGACTATGATGGAAAGACTGGAAGCTTCGGGATTACAAGCTGAAATCTTGATGGTAACCGAACCTTCATGGGTAAATTTGATGGCATTGCCGACCAAGTTGCTGATGATCTGTTTAAGGCGTAAGGGGTCTCCCGTAAATATTTTAAACTCTTTGTCAATGGAAGAAGTGAAAGCTAAGTTTTTTCTGGCTGCTTCCATACTAAAAAGCTTCCTGATATCGCTGAGTAAATCTTCTAAGTCGAATTCACGGGGAAAAATAACGGTTTTGCCTGCTTCTATGCTAGTAATATTCAAGATGTCAGCGAGAAGGTTGGTCAGCGTTTCGGTACAGTTTTTGATATCAGTGACGCACTCAAATTGCTCTTCACTTAGTTTCGTGTCTTCAAGAACCTGAATCATACCGAGAATACCATTCATCGGAGAGCGCAATTCATGACTCATATTGGCCAAGAAAGTTGATTTTGCTCTACTGGCTGCTTCAGCGCGGTCTTTTGCTTTTATCAGTTCCATTTCCAGCTGCTTACGCTCGGTGAGATCTCGCCCTTCTGGGATCAGAAATTCAACATTGCCGGCGTCATCGTAAATAGGATGCATGCTATACTCTATCCACATTAGTGAGCCATCAGCGGTTAGGATTTCGATGTCATGGGCCATAACTTCACCATTAGCACAGCGTTTGATATCATCGAAGACGGTGTTGCGAACATCTTCACGATGAGTCCACCAAGGGGCATCATAAAATTTAAGGCCCTTGATATCTTTCAAGCGTATACCGCCAATCTTTAGTGGGGTATTATTGATGAAGATGATGTCGCCGTTAGGGTGCAGGATGCCGACAAAGGTAAGCATATCGTCGAGAAGTGATTGCTGAAATCTTTCTTGACGCCGTAATTCCTCTTCGGTTTTTATTCTTTCGCTGATATCTCTGGCTATGGTCACCATATATTCATGACCGTTGATGGCGAGATATTTAGCACCTACTTCCACAGGAAAAGAAGTGCAATCCTTGCGTTTATGACGGCCAACCATAGTTGTAGAAGTTATATTTTTGAAACGTTGATAAAATTTCTCCCAGTCGAAATTATTTGCAAAAGTGCTTTCTATTTCAGCAACATGCAGTTTTAAGATTTCCTCGCGAAGATATCCTAATGACATACACGCCCTATTGTTGCAGTCTAGGAAGCGCCCTGTACGAGCATCGATAACGAAAATGGAATCGCTTGATTCTTCAATCAAATGTCGGAACAGGTTCAGAGTTTCGGAAGATCTGCGGGCTAACTCTTCAGCTTCCACCCTGTGTGTTATATCAGTAAAGTATAGGTTTAAATAGTTACGCTCCGCAATATGGACAGCCTTGACTGAAAATGCCAGCTTATCAAATTTCATATCCAGAGTGTCTGATTTGCCGGACAGGCATAATTTAAGAAGCTTTTTTATGTCTATTAACAATGCGCCACTGATTGCCGTCGCCGCTTCGTTTTGGTAAAGAATCTTGCCAGTCGTGGAGATTCTTATCACAGGACTGGTGTTTTCAGATGGAAAGCGGGCTAGGTCGGCTATGTTAGCGGTAAATTCGCTCGTGTCCTCCATGTGCGTTGCTAATTAGTAAATATGCTCATAGCGGCTAGGATATGTCGCTTTTTCAGATATCTAACAAGTGGAGTAAATTTTTTTACTAAAATTATAACTTAAGGGTTTGAAAAACAATGCTTAAATGTTGATTTTTACCCTAAAAGCACCCTAGAATGGCCAATTGAGGCTAGAAGCTAAATATAATATTTCACCTCAAATTTATGTAGCGACATCACAGATTGATATGAATTAAGGCCACTTTGGCGCCTGGATTAGCTGTGTAGTGAATTCAAGGCTTGCTTGTTATTGAGGTGACAAAAATGAAATCCGTCAAATGGAAATTCAATTGCGCTTTAGCGTAATTTGGAACGGATTTTGATTATAAAAATAACTTCCTGCAACAAACAGAGCTCTTACAGAAAGTTAGGATTTTGAATTTATGCTTGGCAGAACTATAATTTTTTTATTTGCTTGATGATATCGAGGTCAATATTATTATCTATTTTCAAATTAAAGGGATTGGCAAGGACTTGGCATTTTTCTGTTTCATCGCCTAAGCAACTGACCACCAAAGAAGCTCCGCCAAAATTTTCGTCTTTAGTGTAACCATTGACTGTGACCAAGCATTTCATTTGTGCCGCTTTAGCAGCTTTTAAGCCGTTTTCAGAATCTTCCACGACAACACAATTTTCAGGTTTTATGCCCAATTCTTTCACGGCCAGCAGATAAACATCAGGGGCTGGTTTTTTGGCTTTAACCATGTCGCCGGCAAAAATTCCAGCAAAACGCTTGGCATAGTCTTGGCCGACAGCATGTACTAGAACGGCTTCAACAGATTCCACCGCAGAAGTTGAGCACATAGCGCAAGTCCAACCAGCGTCAATAGCTTCTTTAATCAGGCGCGGAATGCCGGGACGGGCTGGCACTTTTCCCGAAAAGATGATATCTTTATAAATGGCTGTTTTTGATTTATGCCAAGACTTGATTATTTCATCGATCTCCACACTGTTGCAAGGTTTTTTGAAAATGCTTAAAAAATCTTCATCGGCAAAGAGGCTTAACATCCTTTCTTTACCGCCGCCGATTTTTAATTTATCGCCATATTGTTCTACCGACCATTTCCAATCAACGCCTTTTTCAGCCCACATTTTGTTAAAAGCAGGCAAATGACCGTAGCGTTCGGTGTCTCCTAAAACTCCATCGCAGTCAAATAGTAATACATTATTTTTGTCCATTAAGCTTTACCCTCCGAGCCGAAGATTTTAATAAAGCCTTTGACCATATCTTTCATGCCCAATAAACTGGCGTCGATCAGTTTGATAGGATTGTATTCATGCGGTTTGGCACTCAGGTATTTGTTCAAACTGTCGGCATATTCAATTTTTAATTGAGTAGAAATATTAACCTTGGCCATACCACGGTTGATTAGGTCAGTAAAGACTTTTTGACTTAAACCGGTGCCACCGTGTAAGACTAAAGGAATCTTAACGGCGGCGATAATTTCGGAAACTCTTGCGGAGTTAATCACCGGCTCGCCTTTATAGGTTCCGTGTGCTGTGCCAATAGCAGGGGCAAAGCAATCAATGCCGGTTTCATTAATGAATTGTACTGCCTGTTCCAAAGGAATGATTGGACCGTCGTCATCGCTGCCAATACCATCTTCTACGCCTTTCACGGCTTCCACTTCACCTTCCACAGTGGCACCCATGTCATGTGCCATTTTTACGATTTCCTTGGTCTTTTGCATACATTCTGTAAAGCTGACGCTAGATCCATCATAGAGCACAGAATTCCAGCCAGCATTCAGACATTCTTTGATGACCTCTGGATAGGGGCAGTGATCTAAATGAAGAGTAGCTGGGATGCTGACACCTTTGGCCATTTCGCTAAACATATACTGGATCATTTTTGCGCCCCAGTACTTTACAGTTTTTACAGATACTTGGATGATGACAGGAGAATTTAATTCTTCAGCTGCTTTTAAAACTGCCAGCATGCTGACATCATTGATAATATTGAAGGCTGCTACTCCGTAACGCTCTTTAAAAGCTGGTTTCAGCAAATCATTCATTGAAACTATAGCCATTTTTGATCTCCTTATTGGTATATAAAAAAGTAAAGCACCGGCTTACTGAAAATTCAGTTTATTAGCGAATTTAAAGCTTCAAACCACTAGCTCAACAGGGTGGAAAATAATTAATTTTTATGCAGTTCTTGCTTGGCGATGGCTAGGCTTAGCGCACCGACCGAGGTAATATCCACTTCTCTCATTAGCTGAGCCGGAAGGTTACCGGCTGGATCAGCCTTGATTACATCATTTAATATGACGGGCATGGCCGGCATTTTTCGGTCGATTTTTGTAAAAAGCTGCTGATCAGCACAGCGTTCTTCCAGTTCTTTTTTAAATCTAGGGTAAAAGCATTTGTTGTTGGCAATGCTGCCTTCAATAAAGATGTGGCAGTTTTTATTAACGGCTTTTTCTCCCAAGCAAATCAGGGTTGCTAAAGTATTGTTAACAAAAACAGAAACAGCCTTAGCCATGATTGCCAGAGAGAGTTCTTGCAATTCGGCAAAGGCAGCTGCCGGCATACTTGCCCTGATTTCTGCGGATTTCGCGTTGCTACCGCCATCAGGTAAAGCACTCTCCCAAATCAGACCGACATTTTTGGAATCAGCGGCGGAAGTGAACCATTTTAGCACTTCGGCGCTTGCTAGTTGTGATCCCGCTTCTTTCGACTTTAAGATGACAGCTCGTCGCATAAAAGACCAGAGTCCTTTGCCGGCCACACAATATTGAAACTGACCGCCTTCAGTTTCTGTGGCCGGGAAAAGTTCAGGATCTTCCGCGGTGAGCATTTTAGCCCAAGAAAATAAAATAAAAATTTCATCTTCAGCTGTGGCCATTCCTGTGCCGCAGATGGATAGAAATGACGGCTCTGCAGCACTGAGGCCAGACATCATTACCGATCCAAGATGAGCCAAGGGACAGTCGCCTTCCAGATAGATTTCGGCTTTTTTAAGTTTGTTTGCGGTGAGAAAATTTTGCAGATTCTCGCAGAAATTGTGTGTTAACAGGTCTTTTTTATAATCCCTAGCAATTAGGTTTTTGACAAAAGGAACTTTGCTGGGATGTAAAGGTATGCCGTTGACAATGGCTACAGCGATAGAGACACCGATGATAGCATCGTCCTTGTTTAGATAATCTTTGAATTCGGGTTTCGTCAGTAGTAGATCAGCAAAATAATCATTAAATTCCGTCATGACTTCTGGGTTTGCTTTAGCCAGCAACTGCTGAACCTGCACCCTGCCATCTTTCATAGAGGCCAACATGATCTTGACATTTGAGCCGCCGATTGAAATAGTCAGGACGGGTTTATGGTTGGCGAAAATTTCCGCTTTGTTTCTGACTAACTGAAAACAGGGGAGCAATAATGTTTTGTTACCGGGAAAGGTATAGCCGGGAATGCCGTTGCTTTTGGCATAATCAAGTAGTTTGATCAAATCGCCGTCACGATCATTTTTTATTCTCTCAATCACTGTCATGCTAAATTTTTAACCGATGAATTATAAAATGATAAGCTAAAAAGATAACTCAGAAGTCAATTGATAAATCAATTTTGCTGCTGTTGCCGAAGTTAAAAACTGTCTGTTTATTTTCGCGGAGTCAGCAGTTCTTTTAGTAGTAAGAAACAATATCTTAGATTGGTGATCAGGTATCTTTTCCACATCCGCCGCGGTTCTTGATAGACTCTGTAGAGCCATTCGAGGCTGATATCCTGCATAAAGAGCGGTGCCCTTTTTACCTTGCCGGCCACGA
>JADGBM010000093.1 GCA_015231515.1 Desulfobulbaceae bacterium | reverse complement strand
CAATTGGCTTGGGTAACAAGGCCGGTGCCATTGTCAGGGGTGTTAAGGATGAGCAGGGGCAGACGGTTAAATCGAGCTTGAATGAAGAGTTTTTAAGCAAGATAAGTGAGAATGCCAAAGGGGTCACCGTCTCTGCAGCGGATAGTTTTGTGGATATGAAAAAGATATACCTGGAGAAAATAGCTGCTGGCAGCCAGGAAGAGATCGGCAGAGAAGTCGAGATAGACCAAGATAGGCTTAATGAACTCGTTGAAAAGCAAAAAGAGGAAGGGGAACAGAAGATTGTCTATCAAGAGTTTTATGTTTGGCCCCTGTTGTTGGCGTTGCTTTTGCTGGTAGCTGAAGTTTTTATTTCGGATAAAAAAAAGATTAGAAGAGCGAACAATCGAACAGGCGAATAATCGAACAGGCGAATGACGAATATTCGAATGTTCCTCTGTTCCTCTGTTCGATTGTTGTTGTAAAAGTTTTGCATAGATAAATAGCTAACAACCAACCATGAAAATTAAAATCGTTATACTATCCCTACCCCTAACCCTCCTGCTACTGATCTTGCCGGTGATAAGTTCAGCCGCCCAAGAGAGCGTCAAGGATCTGGCGGCTCAAGGCAATGAGGCCTTTGCAAGTCAGGATTACGACAAGGCCTATGACCTTTACGGCAAAGCCCTTGAGCTGGAACCAGGAAAGGCGGCTCTGTACTATAATCAGGCCAATGTTTTATATCGTCAGCAGAAATATGAAGAGGCTCTCGGGCTGTATGAAAAAGCAATTAAAAATGATCCGCCTCGAAAATTGCTGAGTAATATCTATTTTAACTCAGGCAATACCGCTCTGCAAATGGCGGAATTACAGACAGCAGAGAAGCAGGAAGTTGCTGAGCTGAAAAAGGCCCTGGTCTATTACGAGAAATCTTTTGAGTTGTATCGCAATTCGCTCGACCATGCCAGGGCCACGAGCATTGCAGAGGGGCGCGATGTCCAGGAGGCCGGGCTCTACGCCAGACAGAATTGGGCCTTGGCCAGAGAGTCGTGGACTGCTACCTGGGACAAGATTCGCGAAATAGAGCGAAAAAATCTAAAGTTAGAAGATGGGGTGGCTGGATTGCTTCAGGCCCAACTGGGCTTTCTGCCGAATCTTGAGAGAACCTATTTGAACTCTATTTCCGATGATATTCTTGCCTTTAACTTGAAAAGGCTGGCCGAGTATCAGTTGGATTATCATGCTGATATGATTGCTTTGAATGGCCTGGCCGAGGAAGAAGAGCAGAAATTACAGGTAGAGCTGGATAATCTTAAAGCCAATCAAACAGCATCTGTAAATCCTGCAACGGGTCAGCCTGCTCCAGCGCAAGACACCGCCGAGATTGAACAGCAGATTGGCACAGCTTCTGAGATAAAAAAGGCTGTGCAGCAGACGGTGGCTTTAGGTGAATGGATTGTTGACAGTCTGAAGAGGGGGGAGCCACTCAAGGGCTGGCAGAGCACACGCCAGATGATAGATCTTCTCCAGAGCCTGACCAGTTTTCTTGAAAAAAGTGATCCAGCTCTGGAGGCTTACGGGAATCTAGTTGTGGAGTTGGCTGAAACGGAGGAGCTTCTCAGTCAGGCGTCAACTCTTCTAAAAATGGATGACAGTGAGGGCGCCAAGGCTGCCGGGCAAAAACGACGTGGTCTGGCTTTGGCCAAAACTGCCGCTGCAATTGGTACTATCAATACGATTGACCTGTTACTTGACCAACTTAAAAGCAGTCAGCAGGCCGATGCAGATGGTGATCCCAGTCATCCAGATCCTGCCGGGAAGCAGGATTCGGATGGTGAGGAAACCCAGGCGGCAACGTCCCTAACCTCTGAGGTAGATCTGTTGGGTGTAGCTGCTAAGCAGATAATCCCAATTGTCATTGACGAACTGCTGGCAAAAAATAACAAAATCCGGGAAGACCTTACGGCCAAGAGTTCACGAATTTCCGAAGAAACAGTTGACTCTATCGGGGAGCAGATCGCCCAGTCCGGCACGGCGCTTATCTGGTACCAGCACTTAAGCCTGTCAACAAGTCAGATAATTGCCACAATTGTTAAAGATATTGAAGCAATAGCGGATCAACTCCAGGCCGGTTTGGACAGAACGAACTCAAATAGTGATCAGCACCAGAATCCACAACTTGAGGGCGCTATTAACGAAGAGCAGATTGCAGTTCTACAGTTTCATCTCCAGAAAACGCAGGAGATAGTTGCTGCGCAGTTGAAGGAGAGTGATGGTCAGGCAACTAATGAACAGGGAAAACAGCTTATTGCTCAACTAAAGAAAGGCCTGGCGGAGGTGAATATGGCCTGGTTGAGTTTTAATAATTCCCGGGAGAAAAATGCAACAACTAAGGATATGCAAGAGATGCTGTCCGCATCTTCAGAGTTGCGGCTTGCACTCATGAGTACTCTGCTGATTTTCTCGCCAGACACGGCTATAGCCCTTTATTATGAGAGAACCAGGGGCCTCTATAAAGGTCTCGAGGAGCTTTTACCTGCCCAGGTGGATACGGTGAGCGCTCTGACCAAAAAGAACTCGATTGTCACCAAGGAGGCATCAGGCTTGAGTAGTCTGCTGCAGCAATATTTTGCTGCGCTTGATGAGTCTATTGCAAAGCTGGACAGTCCTGAGAAAAAAGAAGCATATTCAAGCTCTTTGCCAGTACGGCGTCAATCTGTCGAGCTCTTGAAGCGTTTTGTTGATGCCGGACAAGATGGCACGCAGCTTTTAAAGGAGAAAAAATTTCAACAGGCGGAACTGCTTTGTAAAGATATGTCCAACTCCATTGATAAATCGCGAATGGCATTTCTGGAGCAGCCCACAGAGAGCCAGGAGTTGTTGAGCTTGGCAATAGAGCAGCAGAAAAAGCTCGAGGAACAGTCGCGATTGGCTAATGAAGCCGCCGCAACAGAGGGAAACCCTGCACGGATAATTCGTTATGTTGCAGGGAATCAGGAAGACATAAAAAAAATAACCGGGAAAGGAACAGCAGCCATTGAGCAGCAGATCGGCTTGGCAGAGGTGCCGACCCACGGCCAGGATGATCAAGCGCAGGGTGCCCCCAACCAGCAGGTAGATACCTCAAAATTAAAGGAGGCTATTGGTAAAGTGGCAGATGCCCAGTCGGAGATGGGAAAAATTGAAACCTTTCTTAAGGCAGCAGAGTTTCATAATACCCTGACCAAACACCAGGAGGTTATTAAACTTCTCCAGGAGGCTTTGGATCTGCTCAAAAACAAGCCGGAGGAACAGGACAAAGAGAAAGGCGAAGATGAGCAGGACGACAAGCAGGAGGGTGATCAACAAGATAAAGACGGTCAGCAAGGCCAGCCGGGTGAGCAGGGACAAAATGACAAGCAGGGGAGCTCCCAGCCTAAAAAACCCTTGGAACTCGGAGCTCAGGAGGCTCGAGAGCTTCTTCAGCAGTTAAACCAGCAGGATGAAAACCAGCAGGGCGAAAAAGTTGAAGGTCGCGGTAAAAGAGCTTTCAATACGCCACGGCCATGGTAGTGTGATTTCGGATTTCGGATTTCGGATTTCGGATTTCGGATTTCGGATTTCGGATTTGTTTCGTAAGCTCTGTGCCCCAGCTGTCGTAAATTAAAAATGAACAAAGAATCACTTAAATATAAAAAAATACTCCCACTCTTTTTTTTACTGCTCTTCATTGTCGCCTGTCTGCCGACTTCCGTGCGGGCTGGATCTGTTGATGTGGAGATAATCAAGCAGGAGGCAATTGTAGGCGAAGCGCTTTCCTTTGCCCTTAAGTTCAGTTTAGAAGATGAGAATGAAGCCATTGATGTTGCCAATGTGAAACTCAATGGGGTGGCCCTGCCCTATGAGGTGCGCAGCCAAAGCAGCAGCTCCTTCACGATGGTTGTTAATGGCAAGACTGTTCGTAGTTCCTCGGATATAGTAAAAAGTTATATTTTTTCTGTCCCGGCCGAAACGGTTGGGCCTTTAACTCTGCCGGAATTTACCGTTGCAATGGGCGGAGAGAGTTATCGCGTTAAGCCGATTACCTTTCAGGTATTGGAGCGGCCCTTCTCTGATGACCTGCAGTTCTTAGTCACCATTAATAATCCCCAGGCCTATTATTATCCCTCCCAGGTGATTGATTTGAACTGCCGCGTTTTGTATCGCAATTTTACGGGGCGTCCTGAGATCGCCGAGATATCTCTGCCCATTTTAAAGAATTTGAGCTTTGAGCTGTTGCCGGACAGTAACCCCAATTTTGAACTAATCGCCAATGGTCAGCGCATCGCTGTGCAGGCAAGGCAGGGATCCGAAAAGATGATGGGGAAAACATATAACTCTCTGGGCTTCAACTTAAAGTTCAGGTTGATGAGTCATGGTGAATTTGAGTTTGCCAACTATCTGAAAATGATCGTCGAAACCGGAAAAACCTTTCGGCAGCGCTCTCTGTTTTTTGGTTCGGAACTGGTGCGGGAGACCAAACCCATTTTTGCAGACAGCGCCCCACTTAAAATCTCTGTGTTGGAGCTGCCGAATACTGATGTTCCCGATACCTTTAATGGCGCTATCGGTAAGTTTAAAATAAAGGTGACCCCCAGCAGTGATACCGCTATTCGGGTTGGCGACCCCGTTACTCTGCTTATTGAAATCTCCGGTCGGGGGACATGGGAATTTGTCAAAAGTCCGCCGATTCATAAGGTCCCTGCCATAACAGATTATTTTATTGTCAGTCAGGAGTCGGTGGTTGGCGAGGTTAATGAGCAGCAGAGCGTCAAATCTTTTTCAGTGCGGCTCAGGGTGAAATCGAAAACCGTCAAAGAGATACCTGCAATACCGTTCACCTATTTTAACCTGGCCTCAAGAAAATATATGACGGTATATTCTGACCCCGTGCCCATTAAGGTTTTTGCGGCATCGACCACCGCTCAGATTACAGATTTTAACGCGCCTCCAGAAACAGTGACCCCAGAGGGAATTTTCAAAGACCAGAATCAAGGTGATGCTGCGGGGCAAGAAGCAGTTGGGGCTGGTGCGAGCGGTGGTTCAACTGCGCAACCGGAAGTCGAGTTGCCGCCATTAATCGAGATTAGTGATAATGTGCCTTGGTCGGCAACAACCGAAAACCATGCGCCAAAGTATGGAAATCTGCTGTTTGCTGTCCTGCCTCTTGGCGGTGTGCTTTGTCTTTTTGTGATACGCTTATATCGCAAACGAGACATCAGTGAGGATATGGCTGCAAAGGTTAAATCCAACAAAGCCTATAAGCGCTTTCTGCAATCGGTTGGTCAGCTCGATCAGAGCGGCAGTGATCTTCCTGTCTTTTGTCGAGAATTAGGGCGCTGCGTGCACCAATATCTGGAAGAGCGTTTTATCTGCACCGTGCCTCATATTGATGAGCAGAGCCTGCAGCCATTGATTGATCAGAGGAAGATCGATGAGGCTGCTGCCCGGACGCTGCTTGACGTTGTTGAGGAGATTGATTTGAATAGGTACGCAGCAAATCTCTCTGGAAAAACTCAAGCGTCGCATTTACTTAAAGAGACAATGGAGGCCGTAAGAAAATGCGATACCTGAACTGTGCCGTGATGGTGGCGCTGATGTTGGTGTTGCTGGCTGCCCCTGAAAACCTGAAAGCCGCCGACCAGGATGAGGCCATTGTCAATTATCATAAGGGAATAGCCGCCCAAACCATTGGTGAACGGGAAAAATATTTTGAAAAAGCTCTGGAGCTCTATCTTGCACAATATAACAGTATGAAGCAGGATGGAGCCGTTAACGGCTTGCTCTGCTATAATATTGGTAACTGCTATTTTAACCTGGAACAAAACGAAGAGGCGATTTTCTACTATCAACTTGGCAAAAAACTTCTACCCATTGACAGCAGGATCAAAGGCAATCTGGCACAGGCTCTTGCCAAGCGTCAAAATGCGGTTGATGTTGAATCCAGCGCCTTACTGGACGGTCTGCTTTTTTTTCACTATAAATTAAGCGCAGCTGAGCAGATCAAGATTCTGATTGGTTCGGCCCTATTGACGGCTTTATGTCTGACCTGGTTGATACTACGAACGAATATTGTTGCGAAATACGCCTCTATTATTAGCGGGTTTGTTGTCTTTTGCCTGTTTGCCAGCTTGGCAGTTGAGTATTATCAGCCAAATCATGTGGGGATACTCATGAAAGCCACCGATGTTCGGCGTGGCGCCGGCAGTGGTTTTGCGCCAATTACCAGTCAGCCCTTAGGCGGAGGCTCAAGTCTACAGGTCATTCATCTGACTGATGGGTGGTATAGTGTAAAACTTAATGATGGCCGACAAGGATTCATCGAGCAGGAAAATTTAAAACTGATTACGATGTAGTGTAACTATCATGTTATTACATCGGCATGGTGTGGTATATGATGAGCAATATCTGTGAAAGTAAAAGATCACTTCGTCCTTCCAGGACGACCTATGTTGTTGGTCATAACCGGTGGCTGAAGCACACCGGCTATAACACTGGAACCCCTGCGGGGTTTTTGTAATACAATCAAAGAAAACTATTAAGAAATAGAAAAGGAAAAACTATGAGTGACGAGCCCAATAAAATTATCTATTCGATGATCAGAGTAAGTAAGTTTTTTAACAAGCAACCAGTTTTGAAGAGTATTTCATTATCGTATTTTTACGGGGCAAAAATTGGTGTGCTGGGGCTTAACGGCTCTGGAAAGAGTTGTTTGCTCCGGATTCTTGCTGGTGTTGATAAAGAGTTTAACGGAGAAATTACCTTATCTCCCGGCTATACAGTGGGGTATCTTGAGCAGGAACCTCAGTTTGATGAAACCCTGACCGTGCGTCAGGTAGTTGAACAGGGTGTGCAGGGCACAGTTGATCTTTTGGCTGAGTTTAACCAGATCAACGAAAAATTTGCAGAGCCCATGTCTGACGATGAAATGAATGCTTTGATCGAAAAGCAGGGGAAGGTGCAGGATAAACTTGATGCGCTTAATGCCTGGGAGCTTGATTCCCGTCTGGAGATGGCCATGGATGCCCTGCGCTGTCCTCCCGAGGATACCATAACCAAGGTGTTGTCGGGTGGTGAGAAAAGGCGAGTAGCCCTGTGCCGGTTGTTGCTTCAGGAGCCTGATATCCTGCTGCTTGATGAGCCTACAAACCATCTTGACGCTGAAACCGTTTCCTGGCTTGAACAGCATTTACAACGATATAAGGGCACCGTTATCGCTGTAACTCATGATCGATATTTTCTCGATAATGTTGCTGGCTGGATACTGGAGCTTGATCGTGGTGAGGGAATTCCCTGGAAAGGAAACTACTCGTCCTGGCTTGACCAAAAGCAAAAACGACTTAAACAGCAGGAAAAGCAGGAGTCAAACCGCCAGAAAACTCTGGCCCGCGAACTTGAATGGATCCAGATGTCTCCTAAAGGCAGACATGCCAAATCCAAGGCCCGTATTAAGTCATACGAGGAACTTTTTGAGAGGGGCAGCGAGAAGCGGGCTGATGAAATTGAGATTTTTATCCCTCCTGGGCCAAGACTCGGAAACGTAGTCATTGAGGCTGACAATGTAAGCAAATCCTTTGATGATAAGCTTCTGGTCGAGGGAATGTCATTTTCCCTGCCCCCTGGGGGAATTGTCGGGGTTATTGGCCCCAACGGGGCGGGCAAGACAACGCTCTTTAACATGATCAGCGGCCAGGATACGCCTGACAGTGGAACCATCAGGCTGGGTGATACAGTCAAGCTGGCTTATGTTGACCAGAGTCGCGACGATCTTGACCCGGAAAAATCTATCTGGGAGGTGATCACAGATGGCCGGGATACGATTATGCTTGGTACCAGAGAGGTGAACTCGCGGGCCTATGTCGGCAAATTTAATTTCTCCGGCAGTGAACAGCAGAAAAAGGTGGGCTTGATGTCCGGAGGCCAGAGGAATCGTGTCCATCTTGCCAAGATGCTTAAAGATGGAGCGAATGTGCTTCTGCTCGATGAGCCAACCAACGACCTTGATGTAAATGCGCTGCGCGCCCTGGAAGAGGCCTTGAGTAATTTTGCTGGTTGTGCAGTCGTCATCAGCCATGATCGTTGGTTTCTGGACAGGATCGCTACCCATATCCTGGCCTTTGAAGGTAATAGCCAGATCACCTGGTTTGACGGGAACTATACTGAATATGAAGAAGATCGGAAGAAACGCCTTGGTGTCGATGCCAACCAGCCGCATCGAATTAAATATCGAAAATTAACTCGATAGTATAGGAATTTCCATTCTTAATCGATTATATCAACACATTCTGGTATTGCCGCCCGCTTCGCTTGAGGCGCAGAGATTTTAGTTGATCTCCGCTATCGTGAGCTGCAATGACGTTTAAAAACTATTTTTTGCCACGAAAACACACAAACAAACACAAACAACTGCTTTTTTTTCGTGTGTTTCCGTGTGCTTCTGTGGCTAATTAAAGCAGTTAATCTTTTAAGCCCGCACTAAGAGCGCTAATTTAATAATGACAGCACTTTCCACGAATTCAGGAAATATCCTGATTGTTGATGATGACCAGGTGATTCGGCAGATAATTGTCACAATTGTCTCAGCCTTGGGCTACGCCGTCAATCCGCAGCTGATGGCCTTGAGGCTGTTGGGTTGCTGGAACGGAACTCGTTTTCTGTTGTGATCACCGACATGATGATGCCGAAGATGGATGGTATGCAGCTTCTAGCTCATATTAAAAGGCATCATCCCGGAACCGATGTGGTAGTCATTACCGGCCATAGTGATAACTACATATACTCCAACATTATTGATGCCGGTGGCACTGATTTTATTATTAAACCATTCGAGGGCGATGAACTTGAAGCGAAACTGAATAGAGTCTTCAGAGAAAGACGACTTATTCAGGGACTTGAGACCGAGATTGTGGATCGGAAAGAGGCGGAGATGAACCTGCTGGCTGCAAAGATCAATGTCGAAAATGCCAACTTGCTTAAAGATAGTTTGATTGACGATCTTTGCGGCACCATGGATGAGATGCTGGCCAACCGGGACCATTATACCTTCGAGCATGCCTTAAGGGTTGCAGAGATTTCAAAACGCATCGGTAAAGTCATGGGGGGTACTGAAGAAGAGATTGGGGTTATGTTGCGGGCCGGCCTTGTTCATGATATTGGTAAAATTGCAATTGATGTCGGGCAGAAGTTTTACGACTCTGTTGAGAAATATAATAGTTGCACTGGAGATGGCAGTCCTTCGCGAATGTTTCGGCGAGGAGCTGATTACCTGTTTTACATTGTTGGAACTACAAACGAAAATCAAAAGCTTATTGGAGAGATTTACGATCATCTACGCCTGGCTGAAGAAGAGTGGGGCGTTTCAGCCAAGCCTGACTCCCAGGAGTTCGCTATGGGATATCCGATTGATCAGGCGTTGGGTGAGCTGTTCAGGTCGTCGGTCTGATTGGATTTTGGATGTCAGATGTCGGAAAAGTCAGTGCAGAATAAGATACTCTCCTATTCCTTCGTTGCGATTCAATTCATCTGTGTGGTCATAATTATTGCTACCGGTCCTGTCATCGCAGACGGAATCTATCTCTTCGGGCAATGCGCAGCGATTATTCTTGGGCTATGGGCGTTGCTTGTCATGCGGCATGGCTTGATTCGGATGGTGCCGGATGTTGGTGGAAATGCTGTGCTGATCAGGCAAGGGCCATATCGTCGTGTTCGACATCCGATGTACACGGCGCTCATTTTATTGATGGCTGCACTGGTTTTTAACGAAGGATCACTTTTACGGTTTGTTACCCTGGCTGTTCTTTGTCTGGACCTGCTTGGCAAGCTGCTTTATGAAGAGAAACTTTTGAGAGTTAGTTTTGATGGGTATGGGGCCTATTGCCGAACAACGTGGCGCCTGATACCGTTTATTTATTGAACCGCCGGTCAATGGACTCCAGAAACCTTTTTCCACAGTCGGGACAGTAGCCATGCGACATACTCTTTCCAGCCTTTCGCGTCAGGTATTTTTCAACCGACATCCACTCTCCTTGGCCGGGTTCGCTGTGGCTGTCATCTCTGATTTTTTTGCAATCAAGACAGATTGGCAGGATATCTTCATATAACTGGACCATCTCTTTAAGCGATTGTTTCTCAAAACATTTAAACATCCTGAATAAAAGTTCGTTGAGGTCACAGGGTTTAAGCAGGTAGTCTTCTGCCCCCAAGCGCAGGGCATCGATTGCCGAGGTCAACTCACCGTAGCCTGTCAGGATGATTACGGCGATCTCCTGATTGTGATTCTTAACTTTTTTGAGCACTTCAATGCCGTTCATGCCCTCCATCATCAGGTCGGTAATAACCATATGGACGGTTTGCTTAGGGAGAAGTTCAATGGCCTCAGTGCCGCTGCCGGCGCAAAGAATGGTAAATCCTTCATCTTTAAGTTTACTGGCCATCGTCTTTCTGATGATGGCTTCGTCATCGACTAACAGGATTGTCCTATCAAGTTTATCCATGTTTTTTTTCTCCTGAAATTGGCAAAGAGATTGAAAATAGTGTTCCCTTTTCCAATGAACTTACTGCAATTGAACCCCCATGATTTTTCACAATACCATAGGTCACTGATAAACCCAAACCAGTTCCTTTTACGCTGGTCTTGGTTGTAAAAAAAGGTTCGAAAATGTGCTGCATCGATTCATCATCAATCCCAGAACCGGTGTCGCTGATTTCAATTACAACTGTTTCATCGGTCTGTCTGGTGGTAATGGTAATGATGCCGAATTCCTCAATTGCTTCTATTGCATTATTAAGGATATTGAGAATAACCTGTTTGATTTGATCTGAGATGGCATTGATGCGGGGAAGGCTCTTGGCATAATTCAGACTCAGAGTGATTTTTTTGTTCTCAAACTCCTTTCTTAAAAGCAGCAGCATATTGTCAATAGATTGATGAAGGTCAATAGGCACGAACATACCCGATGTAGGCCGGTTAAAATCTTGTAAGTCTTTGATTAGATTCTTGATACGGTCACATTCTTGAACTGCCAGTTCCGCAAACTCCATATTGTCATGATCAAGGTCTGCTTTTTCTTTAAGGCGTTCAAGCACGTTCCGAATACCGAATAAGGGGTTATTAATTTCATGAGCAATCGATGCGGACAGCTTGCCTATCGCTGCGAGTTTCTCGGCGTGCAGGAGCTGCTCTTGCAGTTGTTTCTCTTCTGTAATATCAATGCCGATACTAATAACATATTCTATTGAACCATCCTGAGCTCTGAAAGTTGTATTGGCCCAATCAATAATTCGGCGCTTATTGTCTTTGGTGATAAGCCTGCCGATGCGCTTCATGGCCAGACCACCATGATTGATGTTGGCAAAACTGTTTTGCATTTGAAGAGATTCTTCCGGCGAGAGAAGGAACTTCCAAAATTTTTGGCCGGAAACTTCGCTGGCGCTATAGCCGGTAACCTGTTCACAGGTTTGGTTGAAACGAATGATGTGGCCAGTGTTGTCAATGACCATAATTAAGGCGCCAGCGGTGTTTAGGACGGAGGCGGTAAAAGAAGACTCTTTTTGGAGTGCGATATCTGCCTTTTTTCTCTCTTCAACTTCTCGTTGCAGATCGATATTTGATAAGGCAAGTTCTTTGGTGTTTTTCTGTAATTTCTTTGACCCCAAAAAAAGTACGGTGCCTCCGAGTGCCCATAAAATCAAGAAGGCGGTGGTGTGAATTTTAAATTGGCGGTATGCGTGACGCAATATGTCATACATCGGCAGTGAGATACCAACACCTCCTCTGATGTCGCCAATTTTGTACCCTTGATGGCCGTGGCATTTCATGCACTCAGGTTTAACGTAAAGGGGTTGCATGAGTCGTAAATACGTTAATTTATCTTTAGAGCCAAC
>JADGBM010000092.1 GCA_015231515.1 Desulfobulbaceae bacterium | reverse complement strand
TAAGGGGGCAGGTCGAAAGCGCCGGTAAAAGCCGGCAGAGAGTAAGGGGTGAAAGTCCCCTGCATGGTAAAGGGTAGCGACCAGCTATGGCCTCCGAGTCATGCGTTGGCTACCCGTAAGGGAGCGGTATTGGTCAAAATATAAATTTGAAAAAGGATTTATAAAATAGTATACAAATCATAGGCCTTGAGACAGACTTAAAAGACAATTAAGCCATTGTCAGAAAATAACCTGGCCGTTTTAGTGAGCCAGATGGCATAAGGAGCCGTAAGGTAGAATATTTATGAACTTTTGTTGGTATCGCGTTGTTGATTTTTCAAATAAGCCCAGGAGGAAATCTTAAATGGCAACTAAACCAAAACCTAAAACCACGAAGCCCCCGGTGGCAAAGCAAAAAAAACAAGTTGCTCCCAAAAAAGTCGCAAAGAAACCAGCTAAAAAGAGCCTACCATCTACTGAATTCTCACTTTTTGCACCTGATGCCAGCGAGGTGTTTCTGATCGGAGATCTTACCAATTGGAACACCACAGAATTCAAAATGAGAAAATTTAAGGACGGTAACTGGAAAAAAATGGTGACCCTGAAACCTGGGCGCTATGAGTATCTTTTTCTGGTGGATGGCGAGTGGTGGACTGACCCGGAGAACCCTGACAGCACCGGCAACCCCTTTGGTTCCAAAAACTCTGTTATAACTATTGGCGATTTGTAAAGACAGCCCATAATACGACAAAACGCCACAAGTACAATCTCCTTGTGGCGTTTTTTAGTGCCTTACAGAGTATTTTCTTTTTTTTTACAAGAAAATACTCTGCGAAAGGCACTTATCCCGTTCATCGGGGTTAGTATATTACTACAGCTAAAATGTATCGAAGAGCTACTCAGCCAGCCTGACCTTTATTAACTTATCACCTGGTTTCATTGCCTTACCAAGCTCTGCACTGATAGTTTCAACCGTTCCGGCCACACCGCTGATTACCGGCGTTTGCATCTTCATAGCTTCAACAACCGCCAAAGTGTCACCAACAGCAACTTTCTGCCCTACCTCTACCTGTATATCACAGACATTGGCATTAAATGGCGCTCTGAAATCACCAGCGCTGGCCAACTCTTCAATCTCTTCTTTGCCAAGCGCAACGGCCTTTGCAACTCCTCCAGCTGCAACTTCTTCGGGGAAATTATATACGCGCTGATGATGATCAACATTGAGATAGACATTCCACTCACCCTCTGCTTTATCCAGCTGCTTTGGGCCAACTTCAATAACATGCTTTTTGCCGTAATGGTCATTAAACTCGATCGTTTCGCCGACGCCATAACCACCTCTACGCAAGAAAACACTGGGCGGTAATGTATATGTATAGCCGAACTCTTCTTCAAACTTGAAAAAATCAACCGCATCATTTGGATGCTGCAGGTAGGTAACCAACTGTTGCTCAGTCGGTTTTTTGCCAATGCGCTTGGCCAGTGCAGCCCTCTCTTTTTCAATATCCATATCCTCGATATCGTCAAGGCCCCCCTCTTTTTCAAGAATAGCTTTCCAGTCCGGCCCGAACACCTTCTCGTAAATCCAATCAGCAGGGGAATAAAACGGAAACGGCCCGTACTTGCCCAAGAGTAGATTTTTCAGGTCTCCCGAGGGATTGCCATAACGATCGCCGCCCAACACATTACTAACGGCAGTTGTCCACAAGATCTGTGAACCTGGGGTTACACTCCAGTAATTACCGAGATCAATCTGCACCTGCGGCAACTCATTGTGAAGAATTTCCGGCATTTTATCAAGAAATTCACCTTTAACCGCCTGCTCAAAACTTGATCCCATTGCTCCGCCCGGCAGTTTATGAATCTGCACAGTAGGAAGAAACCCTTTAAATTGTGACTCGAAATATTCGTAATGGGCCCGCTCATTGCGCAACACTTCCGACGTTTCGATAACCGCTTTTGAATCAACACCAACCGCCTCAATACCATAATCCTTTAAGGTGTCAATAACTGTAAGGATTGGTGGCGGGCCATAATAACCACAGAAGGCGTGATCAGCTGCGTCCACGATTTTTGCACCATTTAACACAGCCGCTGTGATCCTGCCGACATCATTACCATCGGTATTATGGCCATGATAATGTATGGCAATGTCAGGATAACGCTGCATAATTGCGTTCACCAGATCCCCAATCCGTTTAGGTGTTCCAAGCCCACCATGATTTTTGATACACAGAACAATATCCTCGCCCGTGACATCAAGAATTTCCTGCACTTTTTTTACATAGAAATCGTCGGTATGCTCGGGACCTGTTGAGAAACAGATACATGGCTCAAGAATACGTCCAGCAGCCTGGACCTCTTCAAAAACAGCCTGCATATTCGGGATATGATTCATAAAGTCAAATACACGCCAGACATCGACATACTTGGCAAACTCACGAACAACCAGCCGAATCACGTTTTGAGGATAGGGCCTGTACCCGAACAGATTTATGCCTCTGCACAAAGTCTGGAACATGGTATTAGGCATTTTCTCGCGGAGAAGTTCAAGCTTTAAAAAAGGATCAACCTGCTTTCTTAAAATGTCGACATGAACAGAGGCGCCACCAGTAATTTCAAGTGAAAAATAATTCGCTTTCTCTCTTGCCTCGGCAGCCAGGAGATCGGTGTGAAGTAAAATTCGATTTTTGAAATCCGACTGGGACAGATCTCGGGCAGTGTTGGTGATAAAATAGCCATCCCCCCCCCTTAAGATTGAAAGAACTTCTTTGATATTCATACCTTGAACAATACGTTCCATGGTAACTCCTTTACAAAAAATTTATATAACACCCTTTTACACTACATAGGGATTAACAACTAAGAACTAACCCCGATAAACGGGATAAGTGCCTTTCGCAGATTATTTTCTTGCAAAAAAAAGCAAGAAAATAATCTGTAAGGCACTAAACAGCATACGGGTTTTCTTGTTTATGATGAATCTCAGCTATTAGTTTCGCTATCCTGTTCACCTCGGACTTCATATCCTCGTACTTAAAAAGATGCTCGTGAGTCTCGATGTACGAAGTATCAAAGGAGCCATTCCTGAAGTCCGGATCCTGAACAACGTTAAGGTAAAACGGTATTGTTGTTTTTACGCCGGCAATTACATAATTCGACAAACAGCGCTTTAAACGGTCTACCGTTTCATTCCATGAGTAACCATGCACAGTCAGCTTAACAAGGAGAGAGTCATACACCTCAGGTATGGTGTATCCCTGATAGGCAAAACCATCCAACCGGACACCATAGCCACCTGGAGAACGGTATACGTTCACCGTTTTGCCCCCCTCAGGCATAAAATTGTTCTGCGGGTCTTCTGCGTTGATACGTACTTCAATGGCGTGTCCCCGCATAACAACATCGTTCTGAGAAAAAGCCAGTTTCTTGCCCAGAGCCAGTTTAATCTGGGTTCGAACAATGTCAATACCAGTAATCATCTCGGTAACCGTATGTTCAACCTGAATTCGGGTATTGATCTCCATGAAATAAAATTTCATGTCTTTATCGATCAGAAACTCAACAGTCCCGGCATTGGTGTAGTTAGCAGCCTTAGCTGCACGTACCGCAGTGTCACAGATGGTATCAAGTAAGACCTTGTCCTTTATTAGAGAAGGGGCTATCTCAACCAGCTTCTGGTTACGACGCTGGATAGAACAGTCTCGAGTTCCGAGATGAACCGTTGTTCCAAATGAATCAGCCAGGATTTGCACTTCAACATGTTTGGGAGTCAGCACTACTTTCTCAAGATAAACACGACCATCATTAAATGCAGCCTTAGCCTCTGCACGAGCCAGCGGGATTGATTCAATCAGCTCTCGCTCATTCTCAATACGTCTGATACCACGGCCACCACCACCAGAGGTTGCCTTAAGCATGATCGGGTATCCATATGTTTTACCAAAGGCAACAGCCTCAGCAACTCCGTCAGCACCATCCTTCAGATTATCGGTACCTGGAACCATGGGGATACCAGCATCAGCCATAATCTTACGGGCAACAACCTTGTTACCAAGATTTTCAATTACCTCACTATTCGGGCCGATAAAGGTAATACCCGATTCTTCACAGGCTTTAGCAAACCCGGGGTTTTCAGCAAGAAAACCGTATCCTGGATGAATAGCCGTTGATCCAGATTTTTTAGCAGCAGCAATAATGGTGTCAATACTGAGGTAATCACACCTTGGCCCATTTCCGATCCAGATAGCCTCATCGGCAGTCCGAATATGAATCGCTTCTTTATCAGGAGTTTCGTATATGGCAACAGCTGTATGTCCGAGCTCCTGAATGGCCCTGATTATTCTCAATGCAATTTCACCGCGATTAGCGACTAAAATTTTCATTTTCACTAGAACACCTCTTCCATCTCAACACAGCGCACGTTGTGATATCAACAATGCGCTGTGTCACATAATTTAATGTTAAAAAAAACACCCGTCCAATAGGTATTGATACCCAAAACAACGCTATGACAAAGATTTAAACAACCGAAAAAATATCATAGATACAATTTTAACGCAAGACAGGAGAAATAATATCATACAAAAAGGGAGAAAATAGCGCTGATTTGAAAACTTTTTTTTTAGAATAAAAATTCATTCTCATTTTTTATTGACAAAGCACAACCAGCTGGATAGATTGCTTTTTCTGAATAACTATTCATTTTATAGTTAATTTATTTAATCCGTCTTATTAATAGCACAACCAGCTAATAACATTACGGAAATTAGTTTTTTTCAATTTAGATCCTATAGGAGGAAACGGAAAATGCCAAAGCATGATACGCCGATGCTGGACCAGCTCGAAAGTGGACCATGGCCAAGTTTTGTAACTGACATCAAACGTCAGGCCGAAAAAAAACCAGAATGTTGGGACATTTTGGGCCAATTGGAACTGTCTTACAAAGACAGAGTAACACACTGGAAACACGGAGGTATCGTTGGTGTTTTTGGTTATGGTGGAGGTATTGTTGGACGTTACTCAGACGTTCCTAAACAATTCCCGGGAGTTGCACATTTCCATACAGTACGACTTGCGCAGCCATCAGGTAAGTACTACTCAACGAAACATCTGAGAGCCATCATGGATTTGTGGGAAAAATACGGATCAGGCATGACAAACATGCATGGTTCAACAGGTGACTTGGTTCTTCTTGGAACCACCACACCTAACCTTGAGCCATTGTTCTATGATCTGACTCATGACATCGGACAGGATCTCGGTGGTTCTGGTTCAAACCTACGAACACCTGCCTGTTGTTTAGGTAAATCACGTTGTGAATGGGCATGTTATGACACCCAGGCAACCTGCAACGGTTTGACCCAGCATTATCAGGACGAGATTCATCGTCCAGCCTTCCCTTACAAGTTCAAATTCAAATTCTCCGGATGTCCAAACGATTGTGTTGCTGCTATTGCCCGATCCGACTTTGCTTTGATTGGTACATGGAAAGATGATATTCGCATTAACCAGGCTGAAGTTCAAGCATACATCAACGGCACCACACCTCCAAACGGCGGAGCACACGCTGGCAGAGACTGGGGTAAATTCAGCATTAAAAAAGAAGTAATTGATCTTTGCCCAACTGAATGTATGTGGATGGAAGGCGACGAGTTGAAGATAGACAACAGCAACTGCAATCGCTGTATGCATTGCTTGAACGTAATGCCTAAAGCGTTGCGTCCTGGCACACAGCAGGGTGCGTCAGTGCTTGTTGGAGCAAAAGCCCCGATTCTTGATGGCGCCCAGTTTGCTACCTTGATCATTCCTTTTATCGATGTTAATCCTGACAACGACTTTGAAGAAGTTATCGAAGTTATTGAGAGCATTTGGGACTGGTGGATGGAAGTTGGTAAAAACCGTGAGCGTGTTGGTGAAACAATGCAGCGAATTGGTCTTCCAACATTCTTAAGCGTTATGAATATAGACGCCATTCCACAGCATGTTAAAGAGCCACGTTCAAACCCATACGTATTCTGGAAAGAAGAAGAGGTTGAAGGTGGTTTTGAACGTGATGTTGTTGAATTCAGAAAACGTCACGCTCAATAATCGATTAAACTATTCATAAATTAAGCATTAACGATATTTCAGAACTTAAGGAGGTAATATTATGGGTTACGATCCAGAAAATCCGATGGTAGATAGAATCACAGATCTTGGACCCCCACATTATGAGGGGATGTTTCCACCAGTAATTAAAGAAAATTTTGGTAAATGGCTTTATCATGAGATTATTCAACCAGGCGTACTTGTACATGTAAGTGAGACTGGTGCTGAGTGCTACACAGTACGTGTTGCATCTGCTCGATTGATCAGTATTGAACTCATTCGTGAAATGTGTGACATTGCTGACACTCATTGTGAAGGAAGTTTACGTTTCACAACACGAAACAATGTTGAGTTCATGGTTGACTCTAAAGCTAAAGTTCAGCCACTTCTTGATGACCTTGCCAGCAGAGGCGGAAAATTTCCAATCGGCGGCACAGGCGCATCTATATCAAACCCAGTACATACTCAGGGTTGGGTTCATTGTCACACTCCTGCAACAGATGCTTCGGGTGTTGTTAAAGCAGTTATGGATGAGTTGTTTGACTACTTCACATCCATGAAACTGCCAGCTCAGTTGCGTGTTGCACTTGCTTGCTGCTTGAACATGTGCGGAGCCGTTCATGCATCAGACATCGCTATACTTGGTGTACATCGTAAACCACCAATGGTTGATCATGATGCAATTTCTGGCCTTTGCGAATTGCCATTAGCTATTTCAGCCTGTCCTCTTGGCGCTGTTAAGCCGATGAAAGCAACCAACAGCAAAGGTGAAGAAGTCAAATCTGTAACTGTAAATGCTGACCGCTGTATGTTCTGTGGTAACTGTTACACAATGTGCCCTGCGATGCCACTTGCTGATCCTGATGGTGACGGTATTGCTATTCTAGTCGGTGGTAAAATTTCCAACGCCAGAACAGTTCCAGCATTCTCAAAATTGGTAATCCCTTTCTTGCCAAACACACCACCACGTTGGCCTGAAACAGTAGACGCCATTAAGCAGATTGTTGAAGCGTATGCAAAAGGTGCTCGTAAATATGAGCGTGTTGCAGACTGGTGTGCACGAATTGGTTGGGAGAAATTCTTTGAAGTAACTGGTATTCCTTTTACCAATAAGAGTGTTGATGATTATCGACTCGCTTACGATACCTGGAGAACAACTACTCAATTTAAATTTACCAGCCATATCAAGTAATAGCTGACGATATTTAAACAACAAGGCGCTTGTATTATCCTTTACAAGCGCCTTGCTTGTTGTTACCTATTACACTGTAGTACCTCAATGATACTATCTACAAACATAAACAGATAGGAGAACGAAAATGGCATTAAGTGATGACGAATTGAAAGCTGCAATCCTTTTGAAAGCAGAAAAAGCTCCAAAACCAGCTCTTTACATCAAAGATTTTTATGCTTGCGACCCTGATGCTAAACCGCGCGCAATCAAAAACGTAGCAAACAACTTAGTAAAAGAAGGCAAATTAGAATTCTTTTCAAGTGGCAGTACAACAATGTACGTCCTTAAGGGTCGTATGTCTAAAGCGACCTCAGAAGCTTAAGACAATTTATTTGTTTTTTGCTTTAAAAAGGCATAAAAAAAAGCAGAGAAATATCTCTGCTTTTTTTTATGCCTTTTTTTTATACTTCCACCATCAGATCGAAATTTCCTCAGCCAACTTCATATACTTTTCATAATCTCGATGATGCTTATACCCTTTGTGAATTGAAGCCATAGTTTTATAGCAGTCGGCAGCTTTGGCGTTCTCATTAATTTTAAGGTAGATACCGGCAAGGATCTCAAGGGCATCTACAGCCCCTTGTGGACTACGCAGAGCAGTATGCTCATCAATCACTTCCAGATAACGTTTAATCGCCTCATCATAATCGCCACTCTGACAATACAAATTCGCTTTTTTCTGTTCTAGAGAAAACATACTGAAACGATCCTTGCTTTTGCTGCATATCTCATAGGCACGATCAAAATGCTCATGGGCTTTCTGATATTCCTGCCTCTGAAGACAAATATCTCCTAGATTATCATAGATATTAGCAATACCATTTTCATTGCCATCCTGCTGATAACCTATCAAGGCATTGTGAAAGGCATTTGCAGCCTGTCCCAAATCGTTTTCCTTCAAAAACTCCTTGCCCTTTTCATAATCCAGCTGAGCTTGACTTTTTCCTGATTCATCCTTTTCTTCTTTCTTTTCTGCCATTTTAATCCTCGTTACTTATTTGAGCGATTGCCTGTTTGGCAACTTCTGCAATTGTCAATTGAGTTGGTTTACCGTCATGATAATAAATAAACTGGTTTTCATCTTCAAGCAGTCCTTCAAGTTTCGATTTAACTTCTACGGCCTTAATACGGCCAAAAAGTAATGCGGCATGACCTCGAGTGTATGGATCCCGATGCCCGATCATATCAAAAAGACTGTAAAATGGGGTAGCACGAACTATGTCTGGTCTTTTCTGGGCAATTTCAGCAAGTGCCCAGATTGCCTGAACCCTGGTTGTGGCTATACTTCTGTACATCAACAGGTGCCGGGCAAAGGCGCCAAAGATATCTGCCCTTTCGGCAATTATTGAGCCAATGGCTTCAAGCAGTCCCCAATGCGTTGCCGCCGAATCGGAACAGGCCTCAAAAAGCCTATGCAAAAGGTCACTGACAGCCCCAGGCTTTCTTGTCGAAAATCGAGCACACACTTTGCCCAGCGAATCGGCATACATCCATCGTTTATCAGTATCAGGATCATAAAGAAGACGCTGCATATAACGCAGGGTTTTAGGATCATCGAAGACAAGATCCACCAACCCATCCACATCTTGCTGATCGGCCAGATTCTTAACCTGTATTTTAGTTGCTCGAACCTTTTGTCGTTTTGGGTCCCGCAGGGGCTCCATCGCAGGGATAAAGAGACTCGTGGTGCTTCCTTTGCCCTTTCCTGTAATCTTAGTGGTCAGTTCAGCGATATCTCTGTTAAGTCGGACAAAAAACAAGACACCCCGCACCGAACGTCCATCAATATTACCCTTATCAACAACCTGATGGGTCTGCTCGTCATAGTTTTCAACACGCCCGGTCATGTAATCTTCTTCAGGATCAAGATCCCAGGCAAGTTCAGGGTTGTCCCCAACAGCAGCAAGGAGGCACTCAACCATGGCAGCACCGATATTGTGACCTGTCTGATCACAGACATATATCGCACCGCACTGACAACTGCCAAGGGTGAACTCCTCCAGTTTACGCTGCTCTGGCTCTTCGGGGCGCGCCACATCCTGACCACAAAATGGGCACCAGGGCCTAACGTTTATATCTCCGGATTTTCGTGCCATAATATTAGAGTTCAGCCTCCACGGCTTGTTTAAAGCGCGGATCAACTTGATAGCCAGCCTCTATAGCAATATCCATCTCTTTCTTGGCGGCCTTAAAATCTTGTTTATAGTAATGGGCAACAGCGAGATTATTCCTTGCCATCGCAAAATCTGGGTCAATTTTCACGGCCTTTTGAGCAGCAACCAGAGCCGCATCAAAATCTTCTGCCATAATATGTACCGAGGCAAGGTTTACCCAGGTGTAGGCAACATTTGGGTCAATTGCAGCTGACTTGGTATACGAATCAATTGCTTCTTGAATTTCACCTTTCTGCTGATGAATAAGACCGATATTGGCGTGGGCCTCCGGCGATTTGACCAAGAAAGTCAGCGCCTTTTTATTGATATCCATTGCCTTATCAAGATCACCAAGTTCAAAATGAATCGAGCCCAAATTCACATACGAGTCAGCAGAATGTTCGTCAAGCTCAATGGCTTTCTCAAGCGACCGAATAGCATCTTGATGTCTTCCAGCCTTTCTATAAACTAGCCCTAGATGATGGTGCGCTATAAAATTATCAGGATATTCCTTACATTTTTTCTCCAACTCCTCGATAACTTCCTGGATATTTTCTTTGGTTGCTTTATCTGCCATAGTTTGAGTCCTTTATGTTCATTTATAAGTGGTAACGACTTTGTTAATACAACTTCAGGAGAGACAGTCATGTAAAAAGGGGATTCACCAGCGGTACCATGAAGATACATTTTCTCATAGGTAATCATCGATCAGTTATTTAGCAAGGCTGCTGTCTTCTGTTACACGACTTTTTGCAATTTTTTCTTCGTTGTTCTCGCTTGCAGATTGTCTGATAATTTGGTTGATTGCATGTAACGTATTCAGCACGACACCTGAGAGCCCAACGGTAATTAAAAAAAATTCCATTACTATTTGCCATGCCTAACGATACACATTCCACATCCACAACAAAGGGCTTTCTTATTGCCGGTCTTTCGGGAGGCTCCGGGAAAAGTGTTATCACTGTTGGGATAACAGCTGCTCTTACCAGCTTAGGCACAACAATAGCCCCCTTTAAAAAGGGGCCTGATTATATTGATGCCGGCTGGCTGCATTTAGCGGCAAACTCCCCCTGCTACAATCTCGATCCCTATTTAATGGGTCCTGAGTTAATCTATCAATCCTGCTCCGAGCATTCTACCGGGAAAGAATTAATTGTTATCGAGGGCAATCGTGGCCTTTTTGATGGCGTCAACATCTCCGGTTCGTACAGTTCTGCCGAACTGGCCGCCATACTTCATCTCCCCGTCATCCTGGTTCTTGACTGTACCAAGATGACCAGAACCGCAGCAGCACTTCTATTAGGCTGTGTTGCCATGGGCACGGACATTACGATCAAGGGAGTTGTATTAAACAGGATAGGCTCGGCCAGACATGAAAAAATAATACGTCAGGCCATAGAACACTACACAGACATAGCTGTTGTAGGTGCCATGCCTCGCCTCACCTACGATATTTTTCCCCAGCGCCATATCGGCATAACACCTTGTCAGGAGTATGATGGCAGTAGAGACGCCTTAGATGACCTCACCGCTTTAATAAAAGAACATATTAACCTAACGGCTCTTGTTGAGATGGCAGAGCCTTTTGTGCCGTCATCCACCCCTGCCGGTATTTACCAGCAATGCCATAACGATGATGGCACTATCGTGACAATTGGTGTTTTAAAAGACGCCGCATTTCAATTTTACTACCCCGAAAACCTCACTGCTTTAGAACGCTGCGGAGCCACTCTTGTTGAAATTAATGCCTTAACAGACAATGCACTGCCGGAGATTGACGGCCTCTACATTGGCGGTGGCTTCCCCGAAACCAATGTGCACGGCCTGTCGTCAAACAAGGCCTTCAAAAAATCCCTCAAAGAAAAAATCAGCCGAGGACTTCCTGTTTATGCTGAGTGCGGCGGCTTGATATACCTTGGCGATAGTATTGAGGTCAATGGTGAGGCCTACCCACTAACCGGAGTCTTCCCAGCCTCTTTTGCCATGCAGAAAAAGCCGCAGGCCCACGGCTACACAATTCTGACAGCCACGGCGCATAATCCCATTTATCCAATTGGCACCCGGATAACCGGCCATGAGTTCCGTTACAGTAAAGTCACCAACTGGCCTCAGGAGTCACCCGAACTCGCCCTGACCATGGAACGTGGCACTGGTTTTGCCGAAGGAAAAGATGGCCTTGTCTATAAAAATGTTCTCGCTCTCTATACGCACATCCATGCCTTAAGCACTCCGGAGTGGGCGCCCGCCTTTGTTGCCAAAATCAGACAGGTAAAGCTCTCACGCGACTCTTAAAACCACTCAAAAGATGGTTATTTCACCCAAGTCTGGGCCCCATCACAAAATAGTATCTACCGAAAAAAATCTCTACTATGCAGGGCAACCCCCCGCTTTATCGCACGACCGCTGGCATGACACAAGTATAATTATTAAATGGCATGCATC
>JADGBM010000091.1:10895-12174 GCA_015231515.1 Desulfobulbaceae bacterium | reverse complement strand
TACGGCATCAGCAGGGTATTTATGTCCAGAAAGAATACAAGATGCATTTAAAATACAGGTATCGCCTGGCCCGATTTCGTAGAGGGTGATCTCCCGTCCTGTTTCGCCGCGGCGAAATACCCTGATCTCACCAGAAACAATAAAGGCAATTTGGGAACATGTATCCCCGGAGAAGTAAAGATTTGTGTTTTTAGCACAGGATAGACGCTGGCTATTAGCAAAAATCGATTGACCTAGGGCACAATCTTTTTTGAACACCGGGAACAAGGAAAAAAATATCTCTTCGTTTATCATTCTATTAAAGAATCAATTTGTGGCAGAATTACATTTTTTACAGGTTGAAATCCCAAACATTGCATACGGTGGGCACCACCCGATAATTCCTGTCATGAGTGGCACCAAACCCAGCATGCCAAATGCGCTCTCTGGCCCTATAAATGTCATTGAAATCATTACTGGACCTACCCCTATTCTGATAACTCTTTCTATTGTACCAACATTTTTCTGCATATTAAACCCCCTGAATTTAGTTAAATTGTTTGTATATCCTCACCACTTCGTCTTTCCATTTTTTTAGCAATCACGAATAACTCCTTTTTAGCCTGAATAAATTTATCCAGTTTAACTTGAAATTCAATAAAACAATCCGGACAGTAGCCATGTGAAAACATTTTTCTGGTTGTGAATTGTTTTTCCAGCCAAACACCATCATCATTTACTTTTTGACAGCTACAACAAATAGTTATCATTTAGAAGTTCCGAAATTTAACAGTTAAAATGCCAAGGAGTTATACCTTTGATCGAAAGAGATGCTTCTTTCAAAAGTGATGCTCCCGTTGCAAAGATTAAATTAAAAATAACTAATTCTGCCGAATATGTATGTGATAATGTCACACACATATTCCTGCAATCAGGCCGCCATCGGAATAGTGCCGGTGCTACTGGAGTCTTCAAAGACAATAATCTCCTTTAAATTATGATAAATACCAATTTCCTGCCCAAGCTGGTGGTTGTGGTGACTCGGCACGAGACATAGAACTTTACTTCCTTCGCTGAGCGTTAATGTATAGAGAATATTTGGGCCTCTAAAGTTTTTATTAACGATTGTCGCTTTAAATGATGAGCTGTCGTCATGAATTATATCTTCGGGCCTTACCAGCACTACCGCTGTACACCCAGTTCTGCACGGTGACCGGAACTCGCCCTCCAAAACTCCCAGTTCTGTTGCAACCTTTTGCGGATCAATAATCCGTCCCGGCAGCAGGACCCCTTCTCCAAC
>JADGBM010000091.1:0-10866 GCA_015231515.1 Desulfobulbaceae bacterium | reverse complement strand
GTCGATGATAGCGATTATAGGCATTGTCCCATTGCAAAAGGTCTCCACAGCAGACAACGCCTATTTTATCACCAATTGCAAAGGCTTCATGTTGGTTGTGAGTAACCATAATGGCTGACATGCCGTAGCGCAGAAGAATTTCACGAACCTCGATTGATAGTCGCTCCCGCAAAGTGACATCAAGGTTGGAAAAAGGCTCATCCATTAAAAGTAAAGCTGGTCTGGGAGCTAAGGCTCGTGCCAAAGCAACCCGTTGTTGCTGACCGCCCGATAGTTCATGAGGATACTGTTTTTTAAATCCCGACAAACCAGTAATCAACAGAAGGTCTTCAATAAAACCATGCTGCTCTTTTCTTGATACAGGATTAAGCCCAAAAACTATATTTTCATAAACTGTCAGGTGCGGAAATAAGGCATAGTCCTGAAACACCATCCCGATATTTCGTTTGTCGGCGGATATGAATGATGAGGAAGACGATACGACCTTACCATTGATACTGATTTGACCAGCGGTAATACTTTCAAACCCGGCGATGGCTCTAAGAATTGTGGTCTTTCCGCAGCCACTTGGCCCAAGAAGACAGCCGATCTCCCCCTCATTGAGCGAAAAAGATAAGTCTTTGATAATAGGTGTGTCATTGTATGATTTTTTAATATTGGCAACTTCAAGAATAGGGTTCATAGTTTTTCCTTAATGTTAACTGTCAGTCGTACAGTTTGAACCTTTATTTTTTCGTAACAGGCTTTACAGACATCAAACCGCTTAGGCATCTACTTGCTTGGTTAGAAAAACTACTGGAATAACTCCCCCTGCTATTAAGATTGCAGCTGGAATGGCCGCTCGCTGCCATTCCCCCTCAGACGTCAGCTCATAGATCTTCACCGCCAAGGTGTCCCAGCCGAAGGGGCGGGTCATAAGGGTGATTGGCATCTCTTTCATTACGTCGATAAAGACGAGAATTGTTGCTGTAAATAAACCCTTTTTAAGAATTGGCACGTGCACTCGGGCAATCATCTTTACGCCAGTGACTTTTAATGAGCATGCAGCTTCATCAATGCTTTTACTCAACTGTTTTAAGGCGGAGTTCACTGGATTAAAACCTGCTGCCATGAATCGGACAGCATAGGCTAAAATCATAGTGACAACAGTGCCTTGAAGAAAGGCAGAACTCTCCAAGCCGGCAATGCCAAACAAAAATACCAGTGCTTTGTCAAACCAGGTTATCGCAATAAAAAGGCCTACCGCAAGCACTGTGCCGGGAAGGGCATATCCCAATGTTGCGGTTTTGGTAATTACAGAAATAAAGGTATTGGGGTAGCGTCGCTGTGTGTACGCTAACACCATTGAACAAATCAGAATAAAAAGAGCCGCCATCAACGATAACACCAGTGAATGCCCCACGAGTGCAATATAGGAGGAATCGAACCACTCTCTTTCGCGAAAACACCAGATAATAATCTGGATAAGCGGTATGACAAAGGCGATAAGCAGTACTGCGGAAGAGATGCTAAAGGCCAGCCACTTCGTGGCGCCTTGCAAACGGATTCGTTTCACCTGGGTTGAATGTTTGACTGATTCGGCAAAATGCCTGTTTTTCCTTGTTTGTTGTTCCAATAGGATTATTACAAAAACAATCATTACAAGAATTGAGGAAATCTGTGCTGCGACTTCAATTGAAAAAAAGCCGGACCATGCCTTATAAATTGCGGTTGTAAAAGTATCGTAATTGAAAATCGAAACTGCCCCGAAATCTGCGAGGGTCTCCATTATAACCAAGAGAACTCCCCCGGCAATCCATGGTCTTGCCATTGGCAGAGCAACACGGAAAAAAGCGCTTCTGTTGGAGCAGCCAAGTGATTGAGCGGCTTCCAAAAGACTTTTTCCGTGTGAAACAAACGCCCCTCGAGCCAGCAGATAAACGTACGGGTATAACGCAAGACTCATGACAATAACAACACCGAGAGTTGATCTGATTTCAATGTTCCAAGAAAGACCTGCGCGCCGGATTAGACTCTGAACCGGACCGACAAAATCAAACAAGCCCAAAAAGACAAAAGCCAGAACATAGGTTGGGATGGCCAGCGGCAGAAGCAGTGCCCATGAAAAAAATCTGCGGCCAGGGTAGTCGCAAACACCGGTAAACCAGGCCAGAGTTGTGCCGAGTATACCAGTTGTAATTGCAACACCAGAGCATAGAAGCGCAGAATTTTTGAACAGGTCTGCCAAGATGGTCTCGACCATATGTTGCCATATCTCCTGCGCCGAGTGTTTCCAGGAACTGAAAATGACAACCAGCGGCATAACCGTAAGCGCAACTATTGCTAGACTAAAAACCAACAGTATTGATACTTTTCTATTGTCAGTTCGCATGATAAAAGGGTTGCTTTGTTAAATTGAGCTTCGACATGGTGTTATAGTTATATTTTGATGATACGGGTCTTGAGTCCAGTAACTCGAGGCAGAAAGTCAAACCCCTGTCCTCTGTAAACCCTATTTGTATCCCGCCTTGTCCATAAGCATGACAGCTTGTTTTTGCATAGCGCCTGCATTTGTTAAATTAGTGAGGTTTTGCTTGAAGAGGCCCCACGCAGCAACGGTGGGGTGAGGCAGATTTTTACTATTGACAGGGTACTCCATATTAATATCGGCAAAAAGATTTTGTGCATTTTCTGATGACAACCACTCCAGGAGCTTAACCGCTTCGTCGCGATTTTTCGTGTGCTTGGTGATACCTGCGCCCGAGATGTTAACATGGGTGCCTGATGTTTCTTGATTTGGCCAGAAAAGAGCTAAGGGGAGATCTGGGTTTTTATTCATCAAACGGCCAAAATAATAGGTATTAACAATTCCGACATCCCCAAGACCCGCAGCAACACTTTCAAGGACTTTCGTGTCATCTGAAAAAGGGTTGGCGGCTAAGTTATCGATCCATCCTTTAATAATTGCAGAGGCTTTTTCTTCGCCATGCTCACTTATAACCATTGCCACAAGCGATTGATTATAGACCTTTTTAGATGTTCTAAGTAAGAGGCGGTTTTTCCATTTTGGCGTCGCCAACTCTTCATATGAACTTAATTCAGCGGGATTTACAGCACTGGTGTTATAGACAATGGTTCGAGCTCGGACTGAGAGCCCAAACCATTGACTGTCAATATCTCGAAGGTGGCTTGGAATATTGGTTTGTAAAATTGCAGATTCGACAGGTTGCAAAACATTTTCCTGAGCTGCATGCCACAAATTACCCGCATCAACTGTGATCAGCATATCAGCCGGGGTGTTTTTTCCTTCAGCTTTAAGGCGTTGAAGTAGCGCAGGGGCCTTGTCCGTGAGAAATTTAACCGCAACCCCTGTTTGTTTTTGATATTCGTCAAAAAGCGGTTTTATGAGATGTTCTTTTCGGGCAGAGTAGACAACAAGCTCTTGTGACAAGGCATGCGAGAACTGTCCTAAAAACAGGCTGATAACTGCGATTAACAAAATGATTCGTTGTTTCATGATTAACTCCTTCTCTTTCAGTTTCCTGGAAAATGAAATTCAATTTCAAGTAAAGGGCAAAAAAAATGCTATTGGCAATCTTGGCACCTGCCAAAAATTTCTAAACGATGTCGACTTGGGGCAAATTTATATTTTTTGCAGAGTTGTTCTTGGATTCTTTCGAGTTTGGGGTCAAGTACTTCGATAACTGCCCCGCATTGTGTGCAAACAAGGTGATCGTGGTGTTGAGTGCCATACTTTAATTCATAGCGGACGATTTTATCTCCAAAATTAACCGGCTTGGCAATTTTTGCCTCCGCCAGCAATTTAAGAGTACGGAATATAGTGACCTGACCAATTGACGCCTCTTTTTTTCTGACCAGGGAATAGAGCTCTTCAACACTGACATGACGCCCTGCTTTAACAAACTCTTCGACAATCAGATCCCGCTGCGCGGTTTGTTGCAGGTTCTTATTTTTTAAAAATGTTTTGAATGCTTCTGTTGCTGTGACCATAGCCCCTCTTCGGAAAATGAAATTCAATTTCACTTATCTTCTTCAGCAACTTACACCCGAAAAAAGATAAGTCAAGTTTTTTGCTGAAAAAATATTTCGAAAACGGTGCACGAAACGGAAGTATCACCCGCTTATATGATCAACAATCAATGCGCCGTTTTCTGTTTTTCCTGTTCTTTTTTCTCAGCAACACAGTAAATTCCACCCTCTTTTACACCGGGCATGAAACAGCCGTTACAGGAGATGCACTTGGCGGCAGAGGTCTCTCCTTCCCGCCAGCGTTTTGCCAAGCCGGGTTCACGAATCAATGGTCTGGCAAGAGAAACGTAATCAAGGCCATCCTCAAAAAGAGCCTTTTCAATGACGCCAAGGCTTCTCATGCCGCCAACCACCATAACCGGGCAACCTACCACAGCCTTTATCTTTTTGGCCAGCCCCAGGTGATATCCTTCCTGAGCAGGGTTTTTGATCTTTGCCCGGGCGGGACTCTGATCTCCAGAAGCTGGTGTCCCACCACTCACTTCAATGGCGTCAATCCCCAGCTTATCCAAGGCCTTTGCGGCATAAACCGCATCTTCAAGCTGGAATCCACCGTCAAGAAAATCAGCGCAATTAAGCTTTATCATAACAGGATAGGCCGGCCCGACCGCATCACGTACCGCTCCATAAACCTCCATCATAAAT
This sequence comes from Desulfobulbaceae bacterium, assembly GCA_015231515.1. Taxonomy (NCBI): domain Bacteria; kingdom Pseudomonadati; phylum Thermodesulfobacteriota; class Desulfobulbia; order Desulfobulbales; family Desulfobulbaceae; species Desulfobulbaceae bacterium. The sequence continues at coordinate 6,192 of JADGBM010000091.1, read as the reverse complement.
CGGCAGCGGTTCTCCAAACTGCCGCCGTATTCATCGTCGCGCTTATTGGTTAATGGCGATAAAAACTGGTTGATCAGATACCCATGCGCGCCATGAAGCTGAACCGCATCAAAGCCATATATCTTGGCCCGAACCGCACTTTGGGCAAAGGCGCCGACAATCTCCCTTATCTGCTCTTTAGTCAAGCTCTCCGGTTTTTCTGAAAACTGTGCCGCTTCAACTGAAGAAGGGGCCAAGGGTGTTTGTCCAGCAGTGGCAGAATCGGTCTGGCCACCTGCATGCACCAGCTGAATACAGATTTTACCCCCTGCATCATGCACTGATTTAGTCATTTTATGCATATCATCGGCAAAGTCATCCACATGAATACCCATCTTGCCAGGCAGTTGTTTGCCCTCAGGTCGGACAAATGCATAACCGGAAATAATCAGACCAACGTCACCTTCGGCAAGTGTTTTATAAAAATCAGCCAGCTTTTTGGTTGGCCTGCCATTTTTTTCACACATGCCTTCCCAGGTTGCAGATCGGACTAATCTATTGTTAAGAGTCATTCCGTTGATTGTTGTCTGTTCGAACAATTTACTCATCATGGACCTCCTTTGATTTCAGTTTTTGCATAAATCTATACCTTGATTAACCATACCTCCCGCTAAACACACAACAATTTTTTTCCGTACTGGTTGTATGTCACCTGACAACAGGAAAAATTTAGCAGGAATGACTTTTCATTCCTGTTTTTTACAGTACAATGCCCGCCATGAACCAAAAACCGTCCGCAATCAATATTATCTGGATGGCGATGATCCTTATCGCAACGCTTACCGCTGCCTATACCGACAAAATGCCGGAGGTAACTAAGGCCTCTTTTGACTCCGCCAAAAGTGCCGTAACTTTAGCTATCGGACTCATTGGACCGATGGCCCTCTGGCTCGGCATAATGAAAGTTGCCGAAGCCGGCGGCTTAATGCGGATTATCGCCCGCTGGCTTCGGCCGGTTATGATCCGCCTGTTCCCCGATGTCCCGGCAGAACATCCAGCCATGGCCGCCATGATTATGAATATGGCCGCCAACACCTTGGGCTTAGGTAATGCTGCGACCCCTATGGGGATAAAGGCCATGCAGGAACTCGAAAAACTTTCTGCCGAAAAAGGAACCGCCACCAATGCCATGTGCCTTTTTCTGGCCATAAACACCTCGAGTGTCACACTTTTACCATTAGGCGTCATCACCGTTCGAGCTGCAGCAAATGCCTCCGCGCCATCGGCAATATTGATTCCTGCAATTTTTGCAACAGCCTGTTCCACCCTGGTCGCTATTCTTGCCGCAAAACTAATGGCGAAAAACTCGCCTCTTACTTTGTCCAGCACAACATCTACTCTAGAGCCCGTAACGCAGGACAAAGAGAGTATCTCCCCTGAGCCTGAAAAGACTGATCTCTATCCTCCCAGCACGGCCGGAAAAACGTTTGTCTGGCTGCTTATCGCCGCGTTTACGGTGGCGATCTTCTATAGAATAGCCAATAGCCCCAACGGCTTTTCCTTTTCGGCCGACACCTTTAACACCGTATCCAACTGGCTTATTCCGGTGTTGATTTCAACCTTTTTGATTTTTGGCTATTTTCGTGGTGTAAAACTTTATGAAGTCGTAACCGATGGAGCTAAAGAAGGCTTCAATACCGCTGTAAAAATAATCCCCTTTATGGTCGCCATCTTTGTGGCTATCGGCATGTTTCGGGCAAGCGGGGCCATGGATATTCTTATCCAGCTTTTCGCCCCCTTCACCGAGCATATCGGGATGCCTGCTGAAGCCCTGTCGATGGCGCTTATGCGGCCTTTGTCCGGCAGTGGCGCCTTTGGCATCATGAGTGAAATTGTCAACAATGGCCCGGACTCATTTTTATCGTTTCTTGTTTCAACCATGCAGGGCTCCACCGAAACAACATTTTATGTCCTGGCAGTATACTTCGGGGCTGTAGGCATTCGCCGCACACGCCATGCACTCCCCGCCGCCTTATGCGCCGATGCCGCCGGCATTATTGCCTCAGTCTTTATCTGTAATTTATGGATATAAATTTTCTGTGGCTGGCCGCCACGTTACTGCTTGCAGGTTTCACCCAAGGGGTCTCCGGTTTCGGAGCGGCTCTGGTCGCCATGCCCCTGTTAACCCTTTTTATGGACGTCCAGACCGCCGTTCCTCTCTACCTGCTGCACGGCGTTGTCATCACCGGCTATCTCTCATTTCAACTGCGACAGCATTTTGAATGGCCTAAAATCAAACCCCTCCTGCTGGGCAGTCTGCCCGGCATTGTTCTTGGTATCTATCTCCTCAAACGTTTTAACAGCAGTGTTCTGCAATCATTGATGGGGGCTTTAATCTTTTCCTATGCCCTATACAGCCTTACCTGTAGACCACAACCGAAAAAATTAGCACCCTTTTGGGCTTACATAGCTGGTTTTTTTACCGGAGCGATAAGCAGTGCCTTTAGCGCTGGTGGACCACCAACGGTCATTTACGTCACCCTCTCTGGTTGGAATAAAGATGTCTTCAAGGTCACACTATCTGTATTTTTCTTCATTACAGGAGTGCTCACCGTGACAGGCCATGCCCTGAGCGGCTTAACAACGATACCAATACTTAAGCTTTTTTTGGGGTCAGTGATTTTTACCGTAGTCGGAGTCTGGCTCGGCTCACTCTGTTACGGTAAGATACAGCGGGAAACCTACATTAAAATCATGCTGTGGATGCTGGTGGGTATGGGAGTTTTAATGATGGTGGGTCGTTTCCTTTGAGAAATATTCATTATTCTCAAGTGATGTTGTGGATTTCTGGACAATGGCTTAGTATGTTTTTGGAAAGTTTTCCTGGACATAGTTTAAGAAAACCTTTCGTAAACAGGCGGCAATTGGTTCTTTGGTAAATGGTTTAATAATGTAGCCTGAGCAGCCTGCAGTCACACAGGTGGTGATATTGTCCTTGTCTTTATGCGATGTCACCATGATAATCTTTGCCCTTTTGGCCGGAAGAATGTTCATAGTGTCTTCGATATCCTTTATCTGCACAAGTACATCAACACCACTCATTTCATGCAGGGTAATATCAAGAGTTATAATGTCGTACGGAGCACGAGCCTGCCACGCTTTATTAAATAGATCTATGGCACTGGCACCATCTGCCACCATATCGCATTCACCAAAATTCTCCATGATGAGCTGCATCTTCTTCTGGCTCATCTTTTCATCTTCGACAATAAGGATCCGCACTATTTTCGCTCCCAGTCAACTCGATATTTTAGGTTCAGTTGAATAAAGCACTTTTTTCGTTTCCATCATGACGCTCTCAGCGTCTGTACTGCGTCTCGGTAATATAACGCAAAACGATCTATTTCCTCTTCCAGTTTTTCCAGGGCACGGCCAACGTTTTCCACTTCGCCTGATTTTCCAGCATCTTCAAGAACTGCCGCAGCGGTAGCCATCGGCTCGGCAGTAATATTTCTGGCGCCTCCCTTTATCGAGTGAGCCTCTCTGGTAATGATTTCTAAGTCGCCTTCGGCAACAGCCTGGGTCATTGTCTCAAGCTGCTTTCTCACATCCAGGAGGAACTCATCGATTATCTCAATAACCACCTCTCGCTGTCCTTCGAACTCTTGAATAGCCCTTTCCAGATCAAGTGGGGGCTCAGTTGAAGGTTCATTGGCTGTTTCGGTCGCCGTCGGCTTCGAATCAGTTACATCCTGTTCCGCACTTAGCCACCTATCAATCATATCCGCGATAGCAATTTTTTTGAGAGGCTTCGCGATGTAGTCATCCATTCCCGCTTCGATACATTTTTCTCGGTCTCCTTTCATTGCATTGGCTGTCATGGCAATAATTGGCACATGTACCCGGCGGGATGATTTTTCGTGATCACGTATCGTGCGAGTGGCCGTTAAACCGTCCATTACTGGCATCTGTACATCCATGAAAACAAGATCGAAGTTGTTTTCCAGATAGGCCTTTACGGCCTGCTCACCATTTTCTGCAAGAGTAACCGTACAACCAAGTGACTTCAGGTGTGTTATCACCACTTTCTGATTAGTGGGGTAATCCTCCACGACCAGAATAGTAAACGCTCTGCTCAGCATCTCTGAAACAGAGTATTTGGTGATCAACTCCCCTAATACCCTGCTCGAATCCGAGCTTTCAAGTTTGATTACTTCAGCTACTGTTTTATAGAGATCTTTGTATGTAAAGGGCCAGCTTAGATAGGCGTCAACCCCTGTCGCTTGACATTTTTGACTGTCACCCCTGCTGCCGGATATGGTCGTCACAATAACCCTCATGTTGAAATTGTTGCCCTCTTTCAGGATCTTTTCAATAAGCTCGAATCCATCTATAGCATCCATTTTTCTTTCTACAACCAGCAGATCATAAGAGTGCTTTTTATCGTGGGTTCGGCTGAACATTTCCAGCGCCTGATTACCCTCAGCTATTTCAGTTACGGTTCCCCCAAATGAGGAAAGATAGTGGCTGACAACGTAGCGCAACGTACTATTATCATTGACAAGTAAGACAGTTTTACCCGAGAGGATCTCGTGGTCTGATTCCTTGATGGCCAAACCCTTCTTTCCTCTCTGCAGAGCAACCCTGAACCAGAAGGCCGCCCCCTTACCCTTCTCACTGGTCAGTCCGATCTCACCACCCATCAGTTCAACAAGTTGCTTGCTGATGGTAGTGCCTAGACCCGTTCCACCATATTTCCTGGTGGTTGAAGAATCTTCCTGGGTGAAGCTCTCAAAGATATTGGCCTGTTTTTCCGGGGAAACTCCTATACCGGTGTCCGTCACTTCAAAATAGAGAGTAACGTCATTGTCAGTCTGCTCCAGAACTACCACTTTTATAAAAATCTCCCCGCCCTCTGGGGTAAATTTCAGAGAATTGCCGACAAGATTAGTCAATATCTGCCGGAGTCTTGTCGGGTCGCCAATCAACTCTGTCCGGAGATCAGGTGATAAAAAACAGTAGAGGTTAATACCCTTTTCTTGCGCCTGGAGAGCAAAACTTTTGAAGAAGTTGTCCAGCAGAAGTCTGAGGTCGAAAGAGATATTCTCTAATGTAAGTTTACCGGCCTCAACCTTTGACAGGTCCAGAATATCATTGAGCAGGGTATTGAGTGAATTTGCCTCGTAAGAAATGGTTTTAATTATACCTCTGGTCGTTTCGTCACCGGCCTCTGCCATACCAATCTCTGCCATGCCAATAATACCATTCATTGGGGTTCGGATCTCATGACTCATATTGGCAAGGAATCCGCTCTTTGTCTGTGAGGCTTTTTCAGCTTTTTCCTGTTCGTTTTGTAGTTCCTGAACCCGAAAATCAAGAATACTCATCAAGGTATTAAAATGCTCGCCAATGGAGGAAATCGGGTCGTTCGTCGCTGTCTTGAAGACCTCGCATTGCTCGCAGTGTTCAATTTTGGCAGGAATTTCTCCCCCGCACGAATCACCACAGAGCGTGAAAGGAACCTGCCAACACCGTAAGTTTTTGGACTTATAGCAGGGGCAGTCCTTTTTTAGACACTGCTTGATCTCCCAGCATTTACCTAAATGGTCGTTTATAAACCATCTATGTGTTTCACCCATGTATGACTGGCGCATCAGGGTATTGATCTGACTATTGGCTTCTATAATTCGAGTGTTGGAAAGACTTAAAGCCTCATGAGCTTCTTTACTGACCGCTACCTCTTCTTTTAACTTCTTATTAGCTATTTCCAAATCACCAGTCCGTTCGGCAACAAATTTTTCCAGATTGGCATTGGTTTTCTGAATCGTAGCTATTGTATCTTTGGACAGTCCCATCACCAGTAAAACAAAAAAGGCGCCTCCCAAAAACACCCCGCCCACAAGAAGCTCGAGAGGAAAATTAATATCCGTTAACAAAATGACGATAAAACCTAGATACCCAATCAGGAAAAAAAATATTAACCCGGTCAAGGTCATCCATTTCCAGTAAAATTCTTTGGGAACTCTGGTATAGACCTTTATACTGAGAACCATGGACGATAGTAAAAAAATAGCCCCAAAGACAACAAGAACTATCGGGATAACAGCACTCACAATCATTACATACACCCTCTTCTAATATCCATATGGAAATCCATCTTAGAAAAGGCTATCACAAAAATTGTTGGATGTGAAACCATGTTATTTTCTGACA
>JADGBM010000090.1 GCA_015231515.1 Desulfobulbaceae bacterium | reverse complement strand
TAAGCCGAAAAGCTGCGCCAACCTCATCAATAACATCAATCGCTTTATCAGGTAAGAATCGATCATTAATATAACGACTGGCAAGCTCGGCAGAGGCTTGCAGGGCTGTCATTGAGTATTTTACACCATGATGCTTCTCATAACTTCCCCTAAGGCCTTTCAAAATAGCTACGGTCTCATCGACTGAAGGCTCCTCTATATCCACCTTCTGAAACCTGCGGGACAGGGCTCTGTCTTTTTCAACATAGTTTTTGTACTCTTCATACGTTGTCGCACCGACACATTTTAAAGAGCCGTCCTGCAAGGATGGTTTGAGCAGATTAGAGGCATCCATGCTGCCTCCGCTGGTTGCCCCAGCACCAACAATGGTATGCATTTCATCAATGAAAAGTATGATGTTTCCCGCCTTCTTGACCTCTGTTAATACCTGCTTGAGTCGTTCCTCAAAGTCTCCACGATATTTTGTTCCTGAAAGAAGAGAGCCCATATCAAGAAGATGAATTACCATGCCATCGAGCAGATCAGGAACATTGCCTTTATGTATTTCAAGGGCAAGACCCTCGGCAATAGCGGTTTTCCCAACGCCAGGCTCGCCAACCAAAAGCGGATTGTTCTTGCGTCTTCTGCATAAAATCTGCATGACACGCTGCAACTCATCCTCACGTCCAATCAACGGGTCAATGCGGCCTTTTCTTGCCTGCTCTGCAAAATTGACTGTAAATTTTTCCAGGGCAGACTCTTTTTGCTTGGGGGCCTCTTTTTCCTGATTTTCGGATCCACCCTCATCATCGTGCCGGTCAGCAGCTTTATCGCCAATGCGATGTGAGAGGTATTCAACAACATCAGCCCAGCCGATCGCAAAAAATAAACCGCATACGAATCTCTTTCGGAAAAAATCGCAGCCAGTACATCACCGGAATCAACCTCTCTTTTGCCACAGCTCTGCACATGAGCAATGGCTCTTTGGAGCACGCGGTTAAAGCCAATAGTCTGCAAGGGCTCGCCACTCTCTTTTACACGTCCGCCAAGATGCTCCTTGGCAAAGAACTCATCGAGCTTCTCCTTAAGACCCTGTAAACTCGCCCCGCATCCTCTAATTACGGCAACAGCCAACTCATCATGCAGCAGCCCATATAAAATATGCTCAACAGTGACATGTTCGTGTTTATGGGCTTTGGCCTCACGAATGGCCATCACCAGTGCAATTTCAAGTTTCGTACTAATCATATAAGCCAAGCCTCTTCATCGGAGAGAATCGCAAACAACCAACCACATTTCATATCGTGCAGCCACAAAGTGTGTTGCCTTCCCGTCATACCCTTTCCATGGTGCAACGCAGCGGGTGTTCATTCTTTCTGGACATATCATGAACCACAGCAACCTTTGTTTCTGCTACATCCCGGGTATAAACTCCCGCAAGACCAACTCCTTTTTTATGGACATTAAGCATTATCTCGGTGGCCGCCACAGCGTCTTTATTAAAAACCGCCTCAAGAACCATCACCACAAAATCCATGGTTGTATAGTCATCATTATGCAAAAACACCTTAAACAGTGGCGGTTCCTCGACTTTCTGGCGCTCTTTGTCGATGATTTCGCTTTCATGGCCATTGACTATATCTTCATTTCCCATCGCATTCCTGCCAGAGATCCTGATCCCTTGACACCCTCTTATTTTAGCTCGAAATAATTTATTAACACAAGCACTGCTTTTCAGTTTGAGCAGACCACCTAAACTACAAATAGGACTCAATATTTTCAGCTACCTGTAAGGCAGCCTCTTCCAAAAAACTATCCAGCAAGGCGTTCATTGTTTTTTCACTGTGTGAGATGTTAAGCATTTCTTTAACATACCGCACCGTCCTCTTTACAACTTTTTTTTCACCCACCTTCCCGATATAGCAATCAACCTCCACAACAAACTCATACTCGGTTTTCACCCGAGCGGTAATCGTCGAGGCCTGTAAGATAAACACGCGAATATGGCCGCCAATTATAGTCATATTATCAGCCTGACGCCCCAAGTCGCCTATCGACAAATCCCATAAGTTCTTATCGGTTACCCGGACAGCATGTTTTTTCTCAGTCAGTCTCAAGGTAATTAAGGCCTGGAGCGCCTTTGCAACCTCTCCTCTCATTGTTTTGAGCTTTTGCTGCCGATCACCCACATGGTGTACTCCAACTTCATTGTTGACAAAGAAATCCTCTGACAATGCCTGAAAGACGACCAACCCGTCTTTCTTCGTGCCCGAGAACTCGGGGATCGATGGAAAAATGTACCTGTCGCGCATCACTGAGCAGGAGCTCAAAACGATAAGCAAGGCAAGAAATAACGCCCACGTTGCTCGCTTCACCCAGAATCCGCCTATCCTTTTTTCTGCCACTACTTGACAGTTAAACTCTTCCATAAGAACCTCTCGAAAAATATTTGTGGGGAAACAGATGAACTCTTCAAACAATGCTCTACTTTCAGCAGTTCAGCTAATTTTTCTGCCAAGGATGCTATTGAATTCTGCCCCGCTTTATTAAACATCATGAACAAGGCATAAGGGTGAACCGGCAACAACCCAATCCACTCTTCTTTGGCAACTTTCAACTCCGGCAAATAACCCTTTTGAAAAACAGCATAGCTCATATTGGGCACATAGGACGGGGGTTCTGACTCCTGAATCGATCGAACCAGCAGCAGTTTTTTAAGATGATTACGCAGGCCGGAAACCAGAACCAGGGGATGAACGCCATCGTTAAACAGCCGTTGTGTTATGACAAGGGCCTTGATCAACTGTTGTTCAGAGTAGGCCTCAGTGAGTTCAAACAGGGCATCCTCACGAGTTCTACCAACAATCTCCCTGACGCTTTGCAAGGTTACAACAGGATTCTCCCCTGCATACAAGGCGAGTTTTTCCGTTTCCCTAACCACAGCGACCGGATGAAATCCGACCCGCTCCAAAAGCACCGTTACCGCCTGCGGTTCTATTTGCTTGCCAAACTCTGTCAACGTTTCACTGATCAAGGATCTCAGTACTGCTTCCTGATCCGTACGAGCCGCCTTGGAACTGCCCCCCTCCACAGAAAGATCCGCCACAACACCGTTTTTGTCAATAAACTTATACAGCTTTTTCCGTTTATCAGCTGCCTCAGCCAGAAGAATAAGTATGTTGTTCTCAGGTATTCCCGCCTCAAAGGCCTCTCTAAAAAGATCTGCCGGATCTTTTTCTGGGGCCTGGCTTTCAACACTGCCCTCCGGGGAAGTCACCGGATCATTCAACGAGTTTATCTCCGGAGGCTTTGTAATAGCCTGAGCAACCGCCTTCGAATGAAAAAGACGTGTATCGGAAACGCGAGTTATCTGTTTTCCTGGAAACAGGCTGTAGGTCTTCAGAGAGGCCAGAGTTTTAACTGGGTCTTCATGGTTTCCGTCGATCAGGCTAACAGGCTGTCTGGCAGCTTGATCAGGAACAAGCTGGGAAATAAGCCGGTCGGCGACCTGACTACACAAATACCGATCACCAACCAGCAGATAAAGATTACTAACCTTCCCCTGGCCCGCCGCTTTCAGCATTTTATCTATATCGTTTCTTTTATAGGTTGCCATTGCTCGTTCAAAAAAAATTGACCTTTGTCTGTCAAAAATATACTGTGGAAATACAAATTCCGCGAAGCAAATCGCCCAATCGTTTATTTTCTGGGTTTAATCAGCTTTTTATAAATAGCAATCACTTTTTCGCCAACAGAAGCCGGTTAATCAACTTAAAGACTATGCGCATCGAAGACAACAAGAAAAAAGTAGGCCTGTTGCTCGGAGGCTCAGGTCTTATCGGCGGCTCCCTCACCCATTACTTTAAAACCCACGTCGACCAGGACATTGAGGTACTGGCGCCAAACAGCAAAAAACTCAGCCTGCGCGTTGCCCAAGACATTAAGCAATATCTGACAAAAATAAAGCCCGATTTTATTATCAACGCGGCAATTGCCTCAATTGATTCCGGGCCGCTCATAGCAATGGAGACCAACTACATTGCCACTGTAAATCTTGCCAAAGCAGCCATTAAGCTCAATATTCCCTACATCCACATCAGCTCTGCAGCCACAATGCCGCATGGGGATAACCTTGACGAGGACCAGTTGCTAGAGCTTCAGCCAACTATGAGTAATTACCCAAAATCAAAACTCATGGCCGAGCTAACACTCAAGCACTTGGGGGAATCAGAAGGCCTGGATTACACCGTGATTCGCTTAGCAGTGGTTTATGGCAAACATGACCACAAGATACAAGGTTTTCATCGCCTGTTTCTCTCTGTCGCTGACCATGCAGTCCCTTTCATGATGACCCAGAAAGGGGTAAAGCATTCATCTTCGAACACAAAAAAACTGCCGCCATTCATTCTGCACGTGTTGAACAATCGAGATGAGTTCTCCGGCCAAACCTATAATTTTGTAGACCCGGAACCTGTGGAACTGGCCCAGATTATTCTCACTATAAAATCGTACCTCCAGCTAAACCTGCCTAAAGAGATATATATTCCATACTCGATTGCCATAACCGCCAAGACATGGCTTAAATGGCTTATGCGCAAACTCAGTATCATCAGCATTGAGGCTCGAATGCCCGCTGAGCTTATATTCTTAGAAAATTTTTACCATAGCCAGACTCTTTCATCGGCCAAGATTGCAGCATCCAGCTATGGGTTAGTCGATAAAGACACGACAGTTTTCACTGAACTCCCACATATGATAGAGTATTATTTAACCAGATGGGAACATCTCAATCTCATTGAAACCTATAACGAGTCCTTTTATCTTCCGAAAACACAGACCAACGCCTTTATCAACGATCCCCAGAATATATTGGATCTTGTCAAAGCAAATCGGAGCGAAATCATTACTGATTTTTCAGATCTGAACGGCTCCTAATTACAAAATTATACTTGACTAAATTTAAGCAATTCCTTATCAAGACAACACTCATTTTCATTCCGGTGTTAAAGTAAAAGATGAGTAACGTAGTTTCTCGACCATCAATTCACAGGAACGTTAACCCAACTATTCAGCAGGAGTAGGCTTGTGGAAAAGGAAGAATTCCAGCAGATTCGCAAAGAACTCGATAAAACCCAAAAAGAGTTAGCCGCGCTGCTTGGCGTTTCAATTAAAACAATGCACAGTTATGAGCAAGGCTGGCGAAAAATACCCGCCCATGCCGAACGGCAGATACTTTTCCTGCTCTCACGAAACCGTACTCCAGAGGGTTCCCTCAAGCCATGCTGGGTAATCAAAAACTGTCCACCTAAAAGAAAGAAACTTTGCCCAGCCTGGGAGTTTCAAGCCGGGAAACTATGCTGGTTCATCAACGGTACGATTTGCGAGTGCAGTGCCCAGAGCGATTGGCATAAAAAAATGGAAATCTGTAAAGAGTGCGAAGTCATTAGGTCCTTCTTGCCAAAGAGATAACCGCTGTCGTAAACTGATCGCAACTGCAAACAGTATTAGATATTCGCTCATCCACCGCTGATGGCTGCCCATAACACCCATCCTTTCCCGCCCACTATTTTCGAAACATAGCCTCCTTTGACTCTCTAAAGATCGTGTTCCTGTTCTTTTGGTTTAGCATAGTTTTCAGTTTTTCACCGGCCTTTGCCTCTGTAATTGATGCCCCACATAATGAAACAAATCGTATAAGCTGTGGTGACTGCCACTCCTACTCACTATGGTGGGAATACTCTCCTGCAGGCAACCAGGCAAATTACGCGCAAATCTCAAATGATGTCTGTAATAAATGTCACGGTCCAGGCCAATACGCCCCCAACAAACTTTCACACTCGGCTGCTACAATGGCAGAAATGCATAAAACAAAGTCTGGCGACTGGCAGACAAAATGTATTGACTGTCACGATCCGCACTTACAGGGCCAGCTCGATTGGGCTATTATTGATCCCTCTTTAAAGCCTGATTTGTACCTGGCGACCGGAAAACGTGGCAACGGAATAGTTGATTATGATCCCGGAACCAACACAACCACATTTGATTATACGGAAGCAGATGCCCAGAGTGCCTGGCTTGATCCGGCTCTTTGGGCCGCAAAATCAGGCGCAACTAGAGGCCTGATTCTTACTATTGAAGATCCGAGTGGCAGCATCACTTTTGAAGTTAACAGCGCCGTCGAAACAAACCCCATAGTTCAGGGAACAGGCAATGGAGCGGGAACGATAGAGGTTCAAGGAGAGGTACCAGCCTCCTTTTCTTCCGGTTCATCCTTTGCACTACTATACGGTCAATTAATACGCCAACAAATTGTCACCCCTAACACCAGCGTCATGAATGTGAAGTTTTTTGATCCCGGCATCACCTATTCATCTGGTTTGGTTGGTGGCCCTGCTGATCCGCTAGGAGCCACCCCCGAAGGCATATGTCAGGTCTGCCACTACTACTCACGATACCATAACTATGACCGCCAACAGCCAGACCCTGCACACATTGATTTTCCTGACGGCGCCAGAATCCCAGTTACTGCGCATAACCAAGATACCGCCTGTCATGAGTGCCATGGAACCGCAGAAGGATTTAAACCGATTAATGCAGATCACACCTTTATGACCAGTGCGGGAACAACCTGTGCCAACTGCCACTTAGCCAGTGAAGACTTTGTTGTAGATACCCATAGCGGAACCTGTGGAACTTGCCATATAGAAGCACCAACTCTTCTCGAAACGGTAATAACTGGTACAAGTGGTAAATGGCCAAGTACACCCCATGCCGCCGGCAACTGCTATGACTGTCATGACAACGATGGCCCAGGACCTGACGATATCACCACAGACTTCACCAACCATCCCAAAGCCTTCGACAGCGACGGCAACCCAGTTAACGGCTTTGACGGCCATGATGGTCAACTGCTGAGCACTACTACCTGCACAAACAACTGTCATTTCCACTCAAACGACTCTGGGGGAACTCGTGTTCCTAAGGATATTGTTGCTGAGATCCACACCGGCAGCCCAACGCCTTCAGACCCCTGCATTAAGTGCCACGAGCTCGTAGAATTAAGCCCGGGCACCTATTCCGGCACCCAGCTTACCGCCAAAGGGACCTATAGCGGTTCCGGAAAACTTATTGGTTCTGCAACTGCCGGCCAGGGTGATTGCGCAAACTGCCACACTGCCATCGCCACAAACTGGAAAAACCATCCCAAGCAGGCATCACACGCAGGCCAGGTTGACGACACTGGAACCGCCCTTTGTTTCCGCTGCCACCAGTACAACCCAAGTTCTCCAGAACTTATCATAGATATTGTTCATGCCAACAATTGTGGAAACTGCCATGACGGTTTAAACCAGGGAGCCTTGCGAAGCCTCGCAGCAAGCAATGGAGTTGGTGACTGTACCAACTGCCACGGCTCCGAATTCTATCTGCATGACACCAGCCAATTCAGGACTTTTAACCACCAGACTTACGGCTTAGTCACGCCAGAACCGGTAGGCTCTGCAGTGGAATGTATGCTCTGTCATAACGAAGGTTCAAGCAACCCTGGCGGGGCCGACATGATTTATGATGTCCATTCACCGATACTGGCCCCCCTCGAAGTTCCCGACCCTAATTTTAATGTCTGTGCTTACTGCCATGACGATCAGGGTTTCCTTATCGGCAGTGCAGCCGGGCACGGTGTTGCCGATCTTAACGGCAGCCCCAATACCTGCTCAACCTGCCATACTGACCATGCTTCCGGTCACCCAAGTCACACCATAGTCGGCATGAATGGCACCTTGGTTGACATACCCAGTTGCGTCAGCTGCCATGACGGCGAGAAAACAACCGTAGTTCATAACAACAAATGTCTGTTATGCCATGAGGCCCTATTCCGTCAACAAATTGCCACCATGAGGCTGGGGCTTCCTGACCCTGTTACAGCCGGAGATCTTGACGGCCATCTTGACTGTCTTGAATGTCATACTAAACTCGACAACTCATTTTTCTCTGCCGACTCACGGACTACAGGATACAAACTAGGTCATTCGAAAGTCAGTGACCATCTTGGTAAGGTCGACAACGTCCCAGGCTGCAGCAGCTGTCACGACGGGGAACCTCTCTATGACGTTCACTGGGGCTTTGGAGGTATTCTCTGTGGAAACTGTCACACCCAAACTGGCGAGCTGCAAGGCAGTGCCAGCGGTCGCGGAACAGGCAAACCTGCTGTTGGCACCGACAATGACTGCATGGACTGTCATGGCGCCTTTGCTCAACACAGCACCTTACCCATCGATCTCAGCCACACTCTGGAAGTCAGCCTGACACCAAGCTGCGGAATTACCGGCTGTCACGCTGAAGCCGATCTTGTTGTTGGCATCCATGACCTCAACGGCTGCGCTACCTGTCACGATTCCAGCCGGTCAACCAATGTTGATCCGGGCTCAACAGTGACAGATAACGTCTCTACCGGCCTCATTGCCACAGTGACTGGCTCTGTTGATGTCGGCGCTGTTGGAGCATATATCGTCTCCTATGACGTTGTTGACGATGCCGGAAACCCCGCGACCCAGGCAACCCGAACAGTGAACGTCATTCCATGACAGGATGATCGCGCGGAGGCTATAATCGTTTCGCAACTGTGATACCTTAAATTTGTGTGCTGGGGCTGGTTTAAATACGTAAAAACTATTTAGTCCAGCCCTTTTTTTTGTCGTTAACAAAAAATAATTAAAAAAAATTTACTAGTGATATCTCTCCTCACCTAAAAAGAGCCGTTTCTCCATTCCACACTGCGTAACTCGCACCACCCTCAAATAAAACCACCAGCAAATAACGACACTCCCCCAGCAGTCCCTCTCCAAAAAAAAAATCATGTAATATTAATTAATGTATTATACTGTTTTTCCGAATCGATGTTAAGCGTTGGTGAGCACCACAAACACGCCTAATACCATAATCATCAAGACTTTTATTTATATAATTTCAACTGACCAAAAGAGGAAACCTATGAAATGCAGAGACAGAAACATTGTACGATTTTTACTATTAACAGGTTTTTTGGCAACTCTTTTAAGCATATCAGCCGCATCCGCATCGGTCATTGATGCCCCTCATAATGAGAGTAACAAAATCGGCTGCGGTGATTGTCATACCTACTCACTGTGGTGGACGTACTCTCCAGCCCAAAGCCGATCTGATTACTCTCTAATTGCTGACGATCTTTGCAATAAATGCCACGGTTCCGGCGGATATGCTCCGAACAAACTTTCGCACTCGTTTGAGACCATGGATCTGATGCACAAGCAGAGTGCTGGCGATTGGCAGACAACCTGTGTTGACTGCCACGACCCTCATTTACAAGGCCAACTTGATTGGCTCACCATAGAGCCCTCTGTCGTAACTGATCTCTATCTGGCAACTGGAAAACGCGGCACAGCAACCATGAGTTATGACAGTGCATCCCACTCAACGACGTTTGATTATGTTGACGCAGATGCCAGGCCCGGCTGGCTTGACCCGGCACTTTGGTCGGTAAAAACTGACGGCACCAGGGGCCTCATTCTGTATATTAACGACCCTGCAGGCAGCAGCACCTTTGAGGTCAACAGTGCTGTAGAGAGCCTTGCCATTATCCCGGGAACACCCAGTGGCACCGGAACGATAACCGTCCAAGGCGAAATTCCGGACACCTTTAGCCCCGACGCCGAGTTTTCCCTCTTTTATGGTCAGTTGTTAAAACAGTCAATCCTCACACCCAACACAAGTGTAATGAGCGTTAAGTTTTTTGATTCAGGCATACAATACGATTCCGGTCTTATCGGTGGTCCTGCCGACCCTGTCAGTAACCCTCCAGAGGGAATCTGTCAGGTTTGCCATTATTACACACGCTATCACAACTATGACCGACAACGACCTGATCCAGAGGATATTGACTATCCTGATGGCGCCAGAATCGCGGTTATTGACCACAACTCCGGCACTGTTTGCAATGAATGCCATCCTACTGCAGAAGGCTTCAAACCAATAAATGCCGACCATACATTCCTTAGTAGTGCAGGAACAACCTGTGCCAACTGCCATTTAGCAAGTGAAGACTTTGTGGTAGATACCCACAATGGCACCTGTGGCACTTGCCACACAGAGGCCCCGCAGCTTATTAGTGCGGTATCAACCGGTACCGGCAATAAATGGCCAAGCTCACCACATGCCTCTGGCAACTGCTATGACTGCCATGATACCGATGGTCCGGGACCTGACGATATAGCCGGCGATTTCTCAAATCACCCCAAGGCCTTTGACAGTGACAATAACCCTGACAATGGCTTTGACGGACACGATGGACAGTTAATCGCTACATATGGCTGTACCAATAATTGCCATTTTCATGCGGGTAAAGATATTGTTGCCGAAATTCATACCGGTGAGTCAGTGCCTTCTGATCCATGCGTTAAATGCCACGAGTTAACCGTAGTGGATCAGGGCACCTATTCTGGCACCAAGCTTACCGCCAAAGGCACCTATGATGGTTCCGGTAAACTTATCGGGTCAGCAGTTTCTGGGCAAGGCGATTGCGAACACTGCCACAGCACCATTGCAACTTATTGGCGAGCACACCCTAAACAATATACCCACGAAAACCAGGTGACAGTGACAGGAACAGGGTTGTGCTTCCGCTGCCACTGGTACGATATCAATAATAAACCAGAAGATATTATCGACAGCATTCACTACACCGTTAACGGCTCATGTGACATGTGTCATGGAGTTGACGGGGCACTTAAAAGTCTTACCGCAATCAACGGTCCTGGAGATTGTACAAATTGCCATACTTCCAGTTTTGCGCTGCATGATATCAGCAGATTTGTGTCCTTCGATCATCGAACTACCGGGCTTGTCACACCAGAACCTGCCGATGCGGATGTCCATTGTATGTTATGCCATAATGAAGGCCAAAACAACCCAGACTCACCCTATTTGATTCTGGACGTACACTCTCCCCTTATTATTCCGCCCGCAACTCTCCCCGCCAACTATAACAACTGCCTGGCGTACTGCCACGATGACCAGGGATATCTCATCGGCAGTGCGGTTGGACACGGCTTTGCCGACCTTAATGGCGTTCCTAACACCTGTTCAACCTGTCATCCAGAAGAGTTGCACAATCACCCAAGCCACTCAGAACTGGGCATGAACGGTTCGGTAGCACCAACGGACAGCTGCGTGAGCTGCCATATCGGGGATCGCACAGTCGATATACACTCAAATGACTGCCTCTTATGCCATGAGGCCTTGTTCAGGCAACAGCACCGAGATCTGAGAGCGGGGCTTCCCAACCCCGACACCGCAGGTGATATGGACGGCCTTCTTGATTGCATTGAATGCCACACCCAACTTGACACCTCTTTCTTCAGTGCGGATTCACGTATCCCAGGCGATAAGTTAGGACACTCCAAAGACGATGATCATCTCGGCAAAGTTGAAGGAAATCCAGGATGCATGAGTTGCCACGACGGAGATCCTCTCTATTCAACGCACTTCGGCATTGGTCCCTGCACTGGCTGCCATGCACTCAGTGGTGTCCTCATTGGCAGTGCAGCCGGAATGGGAACAGGTAAACCTGCCATTGGCATCGAAAATGACTGCGTTACCTGCCATGGTACGTTTGATCTGCACAGCAGTCTGCCCATTGAGTTCAGTCATTCGCTAGAAGTCAGCCTGACCCCAAGCTGTGGAATTACCGGCTGTCACAGTGAAGCTGACCTGGTGCTTGGCATTCACGATCTCAACGGCTGTTCTACCTGTCACGCTTCAACTGGCGAACTCAGAGCACCAGCAGTGCCTCTGGGCGGTGATTGTCAAACCTGCCACACAACTTATTTTGATGGACACCAGCATGGTACAAATTCACATGAAGTAATTGCTGGAGGTGATACCTCTGAGACCATATCTTTTGGCCAGCAGCCTTGCTATAACTGTCACCATGATTTGAGCTGGAGCGGAATAATCACTATTCACAACATCGATAACAGTGGCAACTGTGCTACCTGCCACGAATCAACTAGAACAATAAATGTCAACCCAGCCTATGCGGATATCGCCGAAGTCATTCTGGTAGGCGATGCCAACACGCCAATTACCTGTTTGGATTGCCACTCAAATGCCACAGGCTTTGATCATTACTGCGGCAATGGTGTGGTTAACAATGTTGGTGAACAATGTGATGATGGGGCACTTAACAGTGATACATCTTCTGATGCCTGTAGAACCAAC
>JADGBM010000089.1 GCA_015231515.1 Desulfobulbaceae bacterium | reverse complement strand
GGAGCTTGGTCAATTTATCGTCTCGGCTGCCATCTACCCGATCATTCTTTTAGTTGTAGGATTTATTGCGATAACCATTTTAGTAACCACTATTCTCCCTCGTTTTGAAGTACTGTTTCAAGGCATGGGACAGCAGCTGCCTTTTCACGTTAAAATTCTCATGGACGTGGCAAACTTTGTCTCAAATAATATGATTATTTCAGTGATAGCCCTTGTCGGGCCGCCAGTATGGGTTGTTTATTACTTCAAAACAGAAAAGGGTAGGCAGTATTTTGATGCCAAGGCCATACAGCTGCCAATTATCTCAGGGTTTATTCGTGAACTGGAAACAACGCGCATTTTTAGGACTTTGGAGGTGTTGGTAAAAAATGGAGTTCATCTGGCAACCTCACTAAAGATTTGTACGGGGGTTGCGACAAATCTTGCGTACCAACAACTGCTGCATAAGGCGACACGAGCCCTGAAAGAGGGTCAACGGATTGCGCCTAAGTTGCAGGGCAAGGGCTTGTTCCCGGATCTCGCCGTGGATTTGCTGGCCATTGGCGAAGAGTCTGGAAGTGTTGGTGAGGTCTGTGGGCAGATTGCCGAGCATTATGAAACGGAGCTTCGAGTCAGGGTCAAGAGAATCATTGCTCTTATCGAGCCGGTTTTTATCCTTATGATAGCCTTGGTAGCCGGCTATGTGGTTGTTTCGATGCTTTCTGTTATTCTTAGTATCAATGAAATCGCCAACTAAGGATAGGCCTGGGTTAGCGGCAAAGGTTTGTCTGTCCCGGCAGCAGGGCTTTTCGCTGATGGAACTGCTCGTCGTCCTTGTTCTTTTAGGTATTATGGCTGGGGTTGCCGGTCCGGCAACAGGGCGATTTCTGACCAGCCTTGAGTATAAGAAGCAAACAGCCAAGGTCATGGCAATTGTCCGCTATGCTCGATTAAGGGCGGTGACCGAAGGGAAAGCCTTAACCATAACAACTGTCGAGGGCAGCAATGCCTTGACACTGTCTGGGGCGGTTGCTGAAAATAGAGAGCTCGGCTGGGAAGAGAGCGATATCCTTGAATTAGACCCACCGGAAATTGTTTTTTACCCGGAAGGCTATGCTACTCCCGGAGTTATAACGTTTACCAAAGACGAAAGAAGCCAGAAAATTATAATAGATCCAATGACGGGCTTGCCTCTTATCGATTATTCTGATGACAAATGATTCGATTTTCGATCTCGGATCTCGGATCTCGGATCTCGGATCTCGGATCTTGGATATCGGATATAAGTGCTGCGAAAAAATAGTATAGGCGCGTGAAAGTGTATTTCAGAAATCCGAAATCAGCAATCCAAAATCAAAAAGGGTTTTCTCTCTTTGAGCTTATGATAGCCATGATTCTCCTGGCAATGGTTTCGGTCATGATTTATTCGGTGCTCAACGTGGGCATCCGCTTTTCAGAGAAGGGCAATAAACGTATTCTGGCCATGGAGAGGAAATACGGACTGGTCAATTTATTGCAACGTCAGATTAAAAGCGCGGTCTATGATGTAAAGAAAAAAGAGATCTTGATGTCGTCTGAAGACGATCTGTTCAGGGTAGTGACCAGAAACCCTTTCATTTATCAATATGCCGGGGTGGTGCTGGCCCTGTATCGATACAATGCCTCGGAGTCGGCAATCTATTATTCCGAAAAAAGGGATTATTGGAATACTGACTATGATGAAGACTATCTGCCTGATTTCGATGAGATGATCCTGCTTGCCATGGATGAAGAGTCTTTGAATATTGTCTATGACCAGGAGGTGAGCCCGGAAGTTTCGTTTGAATACAGGGATGAGGCCTACAGTCTTGTGCCGCGCTGTACTGACGAGAAGGCCCTTTCGAAGCTGGAACTTGAGTAGGGGATTTTTCTGCTTTAAAAATGAACATCGAATACCGAACATTGAACATTGAATGTCGAACTAAAAGAGGCGAAAGGTCACAAGCGGTGAAGTCCGAGTCTGGTTTCTCTTTGCTGGAGATTCTGGTGGCGGTGACCATTATGGGTCTGGCCTATGTGGCGATTTTGCAGAGTTTTTCTTTGTCGGCCCGCAATATTCATTTTATGGATGAGTCGAGGACTGAACTTCTTGCCAGTACACTGGCTTTTGAAAAGCAGTTGATTGCTATGGGACAGGCAGAGCAGGGCGATATGGCCGAAGGCGGCGAAGTGCTGGTTGACGGCAGCAGTTATGAGCTTGTTTTGGTCACTGATGAAAACAATGATTTCATGACTATACTGTTGAATAAGAAATAGGGTTACCGTATGGGTTTTTTTGCCACGGAAGCACACAGAAACACACAGAAACACACCGGAAAATTTTGCTTTTTCCATTGGCGTGTTTTATGTGGTTTTAACGCCTTGCACCTTATAAGTCGATTACTGACAGTAAAGGGTATTGCGTAATTGATATAAGAACAAAATCCCCCTGAATCCCCCTTCGAAGTCTCCTTCGTCGCGTATCTGAAAAGTCAGGGGGACTGAGGGGGATTTTATGACTATACTGTTGAATAAGAAATAGGGTTGCCGTATGGGTTTTTTTGCCACGGAAGCACACAGAAACACACAGAAAAATTTTGCTTTTCATGTCCGTGTGATTTTGTGTGTTTTCGTGGCTGATTTAAGTTTTTTGATTAATTGATTATTGCACTCTATGATAAGTTCAACTCATAAAAACCAGAAAGGCTTTGCCTTGGTTGTTGTTATTGTGGTGATGCTGATGGCCAGTTTTCTGGCCTCCGAGCTCATTATGCTGGTTCGGACTGAACTGAAAATATCGCATAACATCAAGGCCCGGGCCGCCGGGCATTTTCTGGCAGAAGCTGGAATAAGCCTTGGCCTTTTTCGAGTATTGGGGCAGAGACCGATTGATGTGCCGGCAATTGGCCTGGAAGAGGATTGGGAGAATTTCTATGAGGGCTATGAGTATGATGTTTATATTCCCAGTGGCAAAGTGACGTATTATGTGGCTAATGAAAACGGTAAAATTGACCTCAACAGATCATCTCCAGAACTGCTAAGGCTTTTTCTCGAGTCGTTTCTTGGAGAAGATCAGGAGGAACAGATCGATGATATATTGGCGTCACTACTCGATTGGAGAGACAGTGATGATCTATATCGCGATATTGGTGGCCGTGGGGCGGAGAGCGAGACCTATGGAGAGCTTGAGGACCCCTATATCGCCCGCAACGGACCAATAGGGGATCCGGCTGAGTTTTTTTTGATTAACGCGACTGAGCCGCTCTTTGGGAAATTTGTTCCCCAGGAAGTTTTTACAGTGCATAATACCAGTGGAAAAATCAATTTCAATAGTTTGAGCCCGGCAATGCTTGATTTTCTGACCGGAGGTGCTAAAGAGAGGGTGCAGGCCTATCGTGAGTTTAAAAAAGAGTTAAAAAGAGACCTTAACCAACTGGACGCGAGAGAAATTCTGGGTGATTCTCAGTACGAAAAGTTTCAAAATCACCTTGATTACAAGTCAAAGAGTAATTTTTATACTATAGTCGGCAAGGGTTTTTTAGGCGTTACTCAAGAGGATGAATTTTTCATGCCGGATGAGGATCAGATAAAGAAAAAAACGCCGGGAATAATGAGTAGCTTACTTATTGAGAAGACTAGGACTGGCTCAAAATATATTACAAGGGCCTGGCAGGAACAATATATATGAGAGAACCGCTTGAAATAGTCATAAGCCAGAACGGGCTGACCCTGTATCACCCCAGGGATCCTGCTGTCAACGAATTCATTGCCAGGGAAGACAGGGGGGTTGGGGCTCGCATCAAAGAGTTTATCGAGAAGGTTAAGGCTGCCCCGGCAACCTTGTACCTTTTTGTGGCAGAAGATCTTCTGTTTTTTAAGCTTTTTCAGTTGCCGCTCGACACAACCAATATTGATGAGGCGGTTGGTTATCAGCTTGAAATGGTCACTCCGTTTACGGATGAGCCAACCTGGCATAGTTATTCTGCTGTGCGGGGAGAGGAAGCCTTCCAGATAACTCTTTATGCTGCCCGCAGCGGTTATATTGATGCCTATATCCAAGAAATTATGGAAGGTGAATTTGTTCTTACAGGCCTTTACCCGGAAAGTCAGCGCTATGTAACCAGACTCAATCGTAAAGAACAGTGGGGACTGTTGCTTCCAGGTCGGTTTTTTAAAGCCTTTGTTTTTGACGGGCAGAATCTGTCAGATCGCTTACTGTGCAGTGCCGCGCCATCCTTTGCCGAGGCGGTTGAGGTCTGTAAGACTGATCGAATATATCTCTTGGATCCAGACAGTGTCTCGGCAAGAGAATCTGCCGATAAGGCTCCGCCTGAAAAGCCATTTTTTGATTATTTAGATGCAACACAGTTGAACCGTCATCGGCCACTGCTAAAAAATTATAATATGTTGCCAGCCTCGTATCGGCGTCCTGACTACCTGAAGATTGTCATTGCGGTGCTTGCAGTGTTAAATATCTTCACTCTTCTGGTGTTCGGTGGAGTGAAGGTGTATAAACTAAAGGTATTTGACTCACAGGTCGACAACAAGATCGAACAAATCATGCCGCTGGTCAATGAAATGAAAGAGCTGCGCAGTAAAGAGGCCGAGTATCTTGCTGCTTTGGCAGAGCTTGACACGATTGGCACAAACGTTGACTTGATTGACTTTATCAGTCAGTTGACCACTGAGATGCCATCAACATCGTATGTGGATCAGATGCGGATGGACGATAAAAGCAATACGATTAATATCCAGGGCTACACCGAGGATGTAAATGCCGTGACAACTGCCCTGCAGAATATTGGTGATACTCAGTTGAAGTCAACGAGTCGTCGAAAAAATAAGACCTATTTTCATGTGGAGATAAGTTTACCGTGAATCGACTGAACCAAATAATTGCATTGATACGGACAAGAAACGGCTTGTTTGTGGTTGTCGGAATTCTGGCTGCCTTGAATATTGGTCGTTTCGCCTATAGCAAATATATTGAAGTTCGTGATGGTATTGAGAGTAAACAGGCCTTGCATGATCAATACCAAATTTCAACTCAGAGCATTGATTCGTTGCGGAACAGAATTAGGCAGTTGGAAGAAAGGCGCGATCAATTTGATAGGCATCTGTTCTCAGGAACTTCAGCAGAAGAGATTGCTTCAGCCATGCAGCTCAAGTTGCAGGAGCTGTTGGGTGCCGCAGGGCTGAGTCCGGAATCTCTTCGGCCCTTGACCAAGAGTAGTGGTAAAGATGAGGAAAAACTCTACGGTGAAGTGATTGTTAAAATACGTCTTTCCGGGGATCTGGAAGGTTTTTTGAAGTTTTTATCATCACTCTATAAACTCAATTATTTTTTTAAAATTGAAAATTTTACACTGAAACCTTTTAAGACTACAGAGCTGAAAATATTTTTGGAGCTGAAAGGCTTCTATCGGCTGACAAAGGTTGAGAAAAAGTAGTTAGGTTTTATTGTTGTCGACGATGTTTTATAATAAGGAAATGGGCTGAAACGAATGGTTCGGGTTGGAATAACAGTACTTTTATTTATAGCAGTTTTTGCCATGATGCGGGGAATATCCGAGACGTGGCGGGGGCAGCTGCCGAGTTTACCTGCACGAGATGGTAAAAAGGTGGAAAAGGTAGCAGGCCCTCCTGCAAAGCTGAACTTGCAACCGACAGCCCCGATTGTTATGCCTGACCTGAAGCCGGGCTATCTATTTAATGAAGAACGTCTGATCGAAAGTGAGGCCGACAAATTGGCTGAGGAAGGCGAGGATCATGGCAATGATCTGGGAATAAGTGCAGATGTTGCCCAGTTGACCTATTCAGGGTCAATTATTGGCGATACCTTCAGTCAGGCCCTTGTCAGCTTTCCTCCGGGCAAAGATGCGCCAAAGACCCAACAGTCCGGAAGTCGTAGGCAAAGGGTCTCAAAAAGTTCTGCAGAGGAGACGGCCAGGCTGAAGGTTGGTGATGTCCTAAGTGGCTACCTTGTTGCTGAAATTTCTCCCGAGAAACTCGTGCTGAAGAAGGGAGATGAAGTTTTAGAAAAATTTATGTATGACCCGGATAAGAAAAGAGTTGCTCCGACCAGGCAGCCCAGGGCGGCAGCTACACCTGAACGCCCGGCGCCAGCATCAACGAATGCCCCTGCTCCTTTACGGGCAACGACGGGAGGAGCTGCCGCCGTTACAGCACCACAAGAAGGGGCGGCGGCCACGCCTCAACCTGTAACAAGAAGGATGGTGATATCGCGTAAGCCTCCTCCTCGTCCAGATACAAGCCGGGTAAGCAGAAGAGGGCGGTCTTCTACGCCGGAAATTTCAACACCACCGATGCCAACCTCTAGCAGGTAATGGATAGAGGTGTTACTATGACGACGAAGCCAATTTAATGATACGCAAGGTGAAATATGTTCTCAAAAAATAAGCTGCTCCAGATACTGATGCTTACACTCATTCTTTGTGGATGCTCGCAGACAGATGTGGGTGAGCATAGAACATGGTTTGATATGGTTGAAATCAGTGATAAAATCATGCGCTCTAAGCATGAGGCCACCGTTGAGCTGCCACCGGAAGGGGAGGGTGATGTGAAGGACCCGGCTGAAGATACCCCACGAATACGGGACCTTTCGATGAAGGATGATACCGGGAATCGGTATATCGATAAAATGACTGCCGAGCACCCCGAACGTAAAGGTGAGGCTGTTGAGGGCGAAGGGGTAATGCTTAATTTTGACAATGCCGATATTTATGAGGTTATTCAGGTTATTGCCGAAACACTTGATTTGAGCTATGTCATTGATCCCAACGTCAAGGGTACGGTCAACATCCGGTCCGGTCAGAAAATCCCCAACGACCAGCTCTTTACTATTTTTAAAAAACTACTCAATATTAATGGCTTGGATATTCGCAGTGAGGGGCAGCATGACTACATCTTTGTAGCTGGAAAGCCTGTGTCCATGGCAATTTATGATAAGGACCAGATGGGCTTGCTCAAGGAGTCGCCGAAGCTGATTACCCAGATTGTGCCGGTTGTCCATATGTCTTCGGCAGAAGCGCAAAAACTAATAGAACCCTACCTGTCAGAACATAATATGGTTTATAACCTTGCTGAACAGAACACGTTGATAATTACGGATTTTGAGAGCCAGATTGTAGATGGTTTAATGATCTTATCAAGAATGGATGTCTCCGCCCTTTCTTCGCTTGTGGTGCGGATGTTCCGAGTTGAACAGGCCCCGCTCTTTGATCTGAAAGATGAGTTGGTTGAAATACTTTCCGCCTTGAAGATTAATAAAAAGGATTATGAAGGTGTGCAGATTCTGCCCATGGAGAGGGTTAACTCGTTATTGATGATCGGTTATAACGAGTCGCTGATCCGTACAGCCCTTAAGTGGGCTCAGGATTTAGATAGGGCACCTACCGAGGGACGTGACAGCATCTATATATACAATGTACGAAACTCTGTTGCAACTGAACTTGCGGATTTGGTTAACTCGCTTATAAAGGAAAATGAAAAGAAAACGACGACTACAACTAAAACGAAAACAACACGACCTGTAGTTCGGCCTCCAGGCAACACAAAAGACGCACAATCGCCCGTCGCTCCAACCCCTGGAAGGAGTAGTGCGCCGTCTACGGGTCCATCACTTGCCTCCATGCAGTTTGCTGGTGAGCCAATCCTGATTCCTGATGATGCCCGAAATATCATTATGGTTCGGGCCTTATGGGCCGACTATAAGCGAATTTTGAAACTGCTGGGACGATTGGACAATCTGCCAATGCAGGTTTTGATTGAGGTGTTGGTTGCCGAAGTTTCACTTACTGATGACCTTGAGTACGGGGTTGAGTGGGCGCTAAAAAACAACATGACGGACATAAATGATGGGTCGGTATCTTTCAAGGCAAGTACAGGGTTAAGCTCAAGCCTGATCTTTGATGCAAATAACGATATTTTTAATCTCCTTACTTTTCTGGCAACAAAAAATGATTTTTCAATTCTTTCTTCACCTCAGGTTTTAGTCCTTAATAATGAGTCCGCGACAGTCAATGTCGGTGAACAAGTACCCATTGTGACAAGTGAAACGAGTGATACAGTCTCATCAACTACATCGAATCGTACGGTGCAATATAAAGATACAGGGGTTATCTTGAATGTGACTCCGCGAATTAACTACGACGGGATCATTCTTTTGGAAATTGATCAGCAGGTCAGTTCGGTCAAGTCCGCAACGACAGGTGGATTAGATTCTCCAACTATTTCGACGAAATCGATCAAAACTAAATTGGCAGTTAAAGATGGTCAGTCAATTTTAATGGGCGGTTTAATAGAAAAAAATGAGTCTGATACTCAGGATGGTATTCCGTTACTTATGGACATCCCTTTTCTTGGTAATCTATTTAAGAGTACGACCACAAAGTACAAAAAAACAGAGTTGCTGATAATGGTAACTCCATATGTGATTGAGTCTGAAAATGTTCTTGATCAATATGTGCGTAATTTCCAAGAAAAAATGCTCGAACTGAGGACGGAGCTAAGTCAATGATAGTGTTTGCTATCTAATAAGATTCGGAGCATTATCTTCGTTTCAAAACTAAAAAAAGGCCTGTAGTTTTTTTAAAACTACAGGCCTTTTTTTAAAAAAATGTAGCTCCTCGAAATTTCGTGGAGTCAATTCTGTAATCGTTTACTTCGTGTCCTTGCTGTAAAGGTTCACTAACTCCGTAAAAGAGTTTTTGGCGTTTTCTGATGCAGCTGAAGCTCCCAACGGAAAAGAATCCTTCCTAAGATTTATCTTACGATTATACCCTCTCTGATTTTTTAAATTTTCGTTGCGAAAAAAGGTTATGCAGGGATTGTTATTCTTGCAGCTGAAACCAAGGCCGGTTTTTGGGTTAACGGTAACGCTTTTACTGTCAATGCTTGATAGTTGAAAACTCTTTTCGTTAATCTCTTCCCCGGCATCGCTACGCTTAACAGCTCTGTAGGAGAGCTTGCTGTCCGCATCAACAGAAAGGTCAAACTCCTGAAAACCAGCATTGAGGTTAGTTCTAAGCAGTGCTAACGGTTTTTCGCTGTCTTTGGCAAGAGTATTTACTGGTTTGGTATCTTCGGCAGATGCAGGTTGAAATTGTCCGAGTGCCAGAACGGAAAATGCCAGCATATATCCCATGGTTCGCTTCATCATAATTCAAGTCCTTTTATCAGAGATTAATAACTACAGTTATAAGTCATCTTATCAACAATAAAGCAAGTATGGCCTTAAAACAATATTTTTAAAGCATATTTTTTCGGGCATCAATCGATTGACCAATAAGTTTTGCATCCATTGCGACTTGCTGTAGGTACTGAACTCTATCTGCAAGACTCAAACTTTACTCGCGTAGAGCAAACTAAAATATCTCAAAATACCAACAGCAAAAATATAACGTAGCGAATAGGCGTTATTCCCCACTTTGTAGGGGCATCCCACCTATACCCTGCGATAACCATTACTAGTAATAAGTGATAGTTACCTGTAACTGCCTGCAACCATTAAAGAACTGAAATAAGTCGATAATGGGGCATGTATTTTGCAGTTATAGCTCATCTGTTTAAATGCAAAAAAATGTACATTTTTTTAAAAGTAGCTACGCTATAGGGTGCAACCCGGTTTTTAGCGTACAATAAACAAGGTAAAACAATGCAGAAAATCCTCTTTTCCCTAACTCTTCTTGCATTATTGTTCGGTAGTCATAACGCTACCGCAGCAATTATCGATGCGCCCCACAATCCTACCTTTGGTATCGATTGCAGTGATTGTCATCAGTACTCTCTCTGGTGGGAGTATTCACCGGCACAGAGTCAACCGGTGGACGTATTTGCTGGAATAGTTGATGCCATCTGTCTTCGCTGTCACGATGGCAGTCCGGCGCAAATACAAAACGGGACAATGCAGCCCCATACCTCTGCGAACCTCACCACAAATCATGGGACATGGTTTACCAGTTGTGTGGATTGCCATTCGCCTCATAGTCAAGGGCAGCTTGGTTGGCGGGACAGTGAAGAGGCCGCACTCTATCTGGTTAAAGGAACAATTACTGCTCCATACGATACCAATGTTAATGTTAAGCCAAACGTTCCAGTTGCCGGCCAAACCACCATTATCTACAACACACCTTATACATATAATGATTTGCGATGGTCTGTTCCCACCAGTCTTGCCGAGCTCGATATTACCTGGGAAAACAAAAATGATGGCGGCCAAAACCGCGGTCTTATATTTGTGCACGACACAGTTGAGGCAAGCAATAGCTACGTCATCGTATCTACTAAAAACGCCAATGAAATTGTTATACAAGGTATTCTCGACCCATCACTGATCGACACAGCAACATATCCTACCTCAAATACCTTCGGCCTGATATACGGGCAGTTAATCAAAAAAGAAGTCACCATCCAGGATGGCACGAAATCCCAAGTTAAATTCTTTGATCCTCTTGGCGGCTTTGTCGAAGAAGATGCAACAGGATCAGGATTGACCACCGGTCTTTGCCAAGTATGTCATACAGAGACGGTTAGTCCGTCACTTAACATCCGCTTTCAAAAGGATGGGACATTTCCTGTTGGCAGTCACAGTGCCTATACCGCTGATAATTGCAGCCGGTGTCATACCCCGGCGACCGGTTTTACACCAAGTGGCCAGGATCATGCCGCAACAGGTAACAGTGCAGTTCTCGATACGCCGATCTGTGTTACTTGTCATCAGGGTAACAACCCCATGGGTGTACACAAAAGCAACTGCGACAACTGCCATATTTCAACCGAGTCAGGTAATCCAACTTTTTATGATCCGGCGACTAAAGCTAATGCGACCCGCATCAGCAAGGGAGACTGTGTCTGGTGTCATGAAGGCTATTTTGATGCACATGATAGAGGCTCTACTGTGGGTGGAACACTTGATCACTCCAGCTTAGTGGCTGTAAGTGTTGATCAAAGCACAACAACTTCAAACTGTACCGGGTGTCACCCTGTCACCTCAACAACACCATTCTCTTCCGCTGGCGAAGTTCATGCCGCCGGTGGTGGCTGCACGACTTGCCACAATGTTATGACTGATGGCAGCTTGAGAGCTCCAGCGATTGCTGGTGGTGGTGAATGCGCAACCTGTCACGGTACATTTGTCAGCCATGATCATGGGACGAATACAGGAATTACACATTGGCTGAGTTATAATCCAGTTCGAGATATTTCTGATGGAAATACATGTGATTTCTGCCATAGTGGTCTGCTTGAGGACTGGAATGCCATTGTCACTACTCATATCAGCGGTGGTCAGTGCGATACCTGTCACAACTCAGCTCGAGTTAACGGTGGCACAACCACAGTAAATCCAACATACAACTCTATAGCTAATGCCATTGCTCAGGCCGGATCAACAAACGTAATTACTCTCAATTGTATTGACTGTCATTGGGATAGACAACAAAACCACTTTGTTGACCACAGCACATTTGTCAGCGGTGGCACAACAAACTGTGTCACCAACTGCCACGATTCCTCATTTACAGCCTCTCCGACAGATCCAAAACTTCACGATGACTGCTATACGTGCCACACTGGCACTACTGCTCCTGTTACACTAAGATCACTTGCAATAGGCCATGCTACAACGGATATCGGGTTCGGAAACCCCAATATCTGCACCACATGCCATGCCTCACCAACCTTTTGGGATCATCAGAAAGGCGGCGATCACATTGGCCAGGTTCTAGCGACTACGAATAATACCTGTGAAGTATGCCATGCCAGCACCGGTGATCTGGTTCTCGAACCGACCCTGCATAATGGAGCCTGTGGCAACTGTCATAACTTGGGAGTAGGAGGAATATTACGAGCCGGTTTTACCGGTCGTGGATCTGCTATTGGTGGTGCGGGGGATTGTGCCAGTTGCCACACGGATCATGCCGCTGACTTTTTCTTCCATGTGCAGCCAAATCATAACCTCACTAAAATTCTGGCAACCGCTAAATGTGTTGTCTGTCATGACGAAGCTGACAGAATTTACGGAATTCATGGAACCAACGATTGTCTCACCTGTCATACAGCTGTTACAGGGATATTACGAAGTGGACCAAATGGAAATGCCAGTAATGGTGGTGGAACCTGTGCCTTCTGTCATCCCAACAGAGATGCCGACTTCGAAAACCATACCTCACCCGTTGACCACAATATTGCCAATGTTCTTGACACACCAAGCTGTACCAGCACCGGCTGTCATACTGAAGCTGATCGTGCCATCGGGATCCACAGTATAAAGACAAACCCATGTGAGACATGTCACGTCCTGATAACAGGCGCTTTAAAATCAGGAGTAAATGGCAATGCAACGGGTGGCGCCGGCGATTGTGCGA
>JADGBM010000088.1:11990-12497 GCA_015231515.1 Desulfobulbaceae bacterium | reverse complement strand
GGCGCCAAGCACAGCAGAGTGTTTCTCGCCTTCCCAAGAGAGCCGCACAGAACCTTCAGTGGCAGCCTCAGCCCACATCTGATGCCAATTGTAGGCATTGGTGGTGAAGGTATTTCGATTATCTGTGTAATCCATTATAAAGCGGTTCAAGCTGGCATGCAGATGAAGGCTCTCACCAATGGGTACATCAAGGTTTAGGGCGCCAAAACTAGTATGGTTGCGGATGTATTGTATACTGTTACCTGCTTCATATTCAGAGGTCTTGTAGCGCGGAAAGCTGTCCGAGTAGGTCAGGCCAAGGGCAATATCATTGGCCAGGGCCAGTTTTAGTTTGCCGTAAAAGGACTCTTTTCTGGTGTAGCGGTCCTTCCAGAGACCGTCCGAGTCAATATGATCGACATTGAGATAATAACCAAGCTTGGCAAATTTCCCCAGAACGTCGCTGTTAACACCATGAGAAGGGCCTTCGCCATAGGTGGCAGGTACAGAGCCAGAGGGGATAGTGGT
>JADGBM010000088.1:0-11908 GCA_015231515.1 Desulfobulbaceae bacterium | reverse complement strand
ATCTTTTTAATTATTGACGGGTGAAGGCCATTGATAAAGGCAGAGCCGACGCTGCCATTATTCTGGCGCACGCCATCCACCAAAATCAAGGTATGGTAATTCCTTGAGCCCAGCGAGTTGAAATTAGCTACTTGGCCAATATCCGGGGAGCTAAATTCTACAAACAAGCCCGGCACCTTCGCCAGAAACTGGCCAATGGTATGGACATGGGAGCGTTCAATGTCTTCGGCAGTGAATATGGTCACCTGCTCTGTCACTTGCGAGAGCGTTTTGGGGTAGCGGCTTGGGGCTTCGGCCATTTCACTATCATCAAAAAATAGTGAAATATCATCGTTCTCTGCCGCCGGCACAACGTTGCTAGATAATAGATAGGCACTCAGGATCAAGGCAAAAAACAAACATTTTTTTAATTTCATAGTTTCCATACGTCTTATTGTTATGATAAGGTGAATAATTACGAATTTAATATATATTAAAATACCTGTTTTTAATTGGTTGTTTGCGGCTCAGTGGTATCGTTACCAGCGATAGAGTAACTAGACTTATTTTTTTGATATGACACTAACTTTAAAACAAATCCTGTTAACTTTGTTTTGCTGGGCGGTAATTTTTCTGCCCCAGCAAGCTACTGCCAGTGAAGTGCTGATTGTCAATAGCTCGCAGCGCCAGCCATACCTCCAGGCCATTGCTGGGCTTAATCGAGTCCTGGGTGGGGTTTCCTACCAAGGGGTCAAGACCATCCAGCAGACGGAAAGTGAACTCTTCGCCGCTGACTCAATCCAAAGCGATTTACTGTTTAACAGTAAAGTTAAACAACATCAAGCTGAGGTTCTGGTGGCGGTGGGCGCCAAGGCCTTGGCCGCTGTTGCTAACCTGCCACTACCCATCGTCTATCTCATGGTTGTCAATCCTGAAAAAATTAGCCAGGGCAAGGACAATATCACCGGAGTCAGGGTTACTGTTGACCCGGAAAAAGAGCTTGCCGCCATTGCCGAATACCTGCCAACCGTCAAAAAAATTGGGATTATCTATGATCCCGACAACAGTGCTGCTCAGATTGATCTTCTGACTCGTGCTGTGCTTAATAACTCGAGGCTGACCCTGCTACCCAGAGAGGTTTCACTGGCCAAAGAGGTCAATGCTGTTCTTACCCGAATAGGCCCCTCTGTTGAGGCGCTGCTTCTGGTACCGGATACAACGGTACTGACTGCCGAAAATCTGGATATCTTTTCACTCTACTCCCTGAACAGCAGAAAGCCGCTAATTGCCTTCGCCCCCCAATACTTAAAGCACGGGGCCGCTTTGGCACTCTATTCAACTCCGACCGCTATGGGTGAACAGGCTGGGCAGATGGTTCTTCGGCTTTTGGCTGGTGAAACTATTGACCAAATACCCCCGGAAGCTAGTCAAACACTGACTGTAGAGACTAATTCACGTATTCTAAATAAACTCGGTTTTGAAGCTGCCGGTAATGCTGGCTTTCAGAATGGAGAAGGGAAGCCATGAAGCACTCATTATTTAACTTTATAAGGCAGAGCTTTACGTTAAAACTGATCATAGTGTTTGTCCTTTCAACACTTGGTACTGCCCTGGCGCTGAATTATTATTTTTTAAGCAAGGTTCGGCAAGAGTTCCACAATGATCTTGTGGCTCGTGGACAAAGCTTGACTAGACTGCTGGCCGGCAGCAGCCGGCTTGGTGTTTTTACCGGCATTAAAAAGGATTTAGAAGGGCCAGCTGGTGTTGTTTATCAGGAGCATGACTGTAAAAAATTAGTTATTTATGACTGGGAGGGAACCGCCTTAGTGAGTTTGGGCAGCGATGCGGCAGAATACGAGGCCTTGTTCTCAAGCCGGACGCTGTCTGAACAGATGTTGGGCCATGGGGGGGCGGCAGTGAACCTCTATCCTGAGCATGGTGCGATTGTCTTTGGTCAGGCTATTCTTGCCGGTCAAACCGTAAGTGAGGATGATATGTTTCTGGGTGCTGCTGGCCTGGATATTCAGCAGCACAGGGATCGTGAACCGATTGGCTATGTTGTTGTGTTGTTCAGCACCGAAGAGATGACGTCCAAGATCTGGAACATTTTACAACAGAATTTAATTGCTACCCTTATGATCGTCCTGTTCAGCAGTTTGTGTCTCTTGCAGTTTGTCAAAAGGTTGACTAAACCTTTAAAAATATTAGCCCGGGAAATTGTAAAACACAGGGGCGCCAATACTATTGAAAATGAACAGGCTGAATTGTTGGGCGATTTTTCTGAGATGATTAACATCATCCAGGAGTCCTACCGGACAATATCAGAGTTAAAGGATAACCTCGAAAAAAAGATCCAGGAGCGAACGGTGGAACTTTCACTGAGCAATACGGCACTTGAGCAGCAGAAAATAACTCTGGAACGGTTGAACGCGGAGTTGGGCAAGACCGTCGCTGATCTACAGCAGAGCCAGGACCAGTTAATTCAATCCGAAAAAATGGCGGCCTTGGGACAACTGCTTGGGGGTATCTCCCATGAGATCAACAACGCCCTCAACTTCATTACCGGCGCTCTGCCGCTCCTGGATCGCAATTTGCGAAGCATAAGCGCCCCGTCACAAACTGGAGACCTGACTCTTGAAAGGCAGGATGCCCAGAAATTTAAAGCGCAAAACAGAACCCTGCTCGACAATATCATGGAAGGGGTTCGGCGTATCTCTGGGCTGACCAACAACCTCAGGGTGTTTGGCTATACTAACCCAGAGGATTTCAGCCGTTCAGATATCCATCCGGGGCTTGCAGCGTGTATTGGGATTGTTCGGAGCAAGTATGGCAAGCACATTGAAATCAAAGAGGAGTTCGCTCAGAACCTGCCGGAAATTACCTGCAATATTGGCCAGCTCAATCAGGTATTTATGAACCTCCTGCTTAACGCCGCCCAGTCGATTCATGAACAAGGAACCATCACGGTAAAGACCTCCTTTGTTAATAATCAACTGCTGGTTACGTTCTGCGACACAGGCGAAGGCATCTCGGCAGAAAGGCTTGGCAGGGTATTCGACCCGTTTTATACCACAAAGAAAATAGGCGAGGGTACCGGACTGGGCCTCAGTATCTCCTACACCATCATTCACCGCCATGGCGGCAAGATAGATATCGACAGCAAACCCGGTGAGGGCACTACCTTTGAAATAACCCTGCCGATTATATGTGCACAGCTTTCTAGTGAAAGCTGTGAGTGGAATCTCAACTCTGGAGAACTAAATGGATAAAAGAAAGATCCTCTATGTGGATGACGAGCAGGTCAATCTCAGCAATTTCCGGATGAATTTTGAAGATGAATTCGAAGTAATTACCGCCTCTTCCGGAGAAGAGGCTCTGGTGCTTTTTAACGAGCATGTTGATAGAGGTCTAGCGCTAGTGGTGTCCGACAACCGGATGCCGGGGATGAGCGGTGTTGAACTCATGGGCCGCATATTTGAGACCGATCCGGATCCGGTACGGATAATCCTGACCGCCTTTACCGATTTTAACCAGATTATGGAGGCGGTGAATAAGGGACACATCTACCAGTATGTCCTGAAGCCCTGGGAATATAAACATTTGCGGATGCTGATCGTCAATGCTGTTGGTGCCTACAGTATGATTAAAACCAATAAAAAACTGCTCCAAGATCTGCATAAAAAAAACGCCGAATTGATGGAAGTTGCCTCGCAGCTGACCCGCGAACTTGAGCACCGAAAAGGAGAGGAGGCTCGCCGCCGAAGCATTGAAGTAAAGATGATGGGCCAGGCAAAACTAGCCTCCCTTGGTGAGATGGCAACCGGTGTCGCCCACGAAATCAATCAGCCACTCTCTTTTATCAAGATTATGATGCAGGCCACTAAGCGGGATTTCATGGAAGGGCAATTAAATGCAGCAGAATTTCCCGGAGAACTTGATGAAACCCTCGCCCAGATCAGCAGGATAGAAGTTATTACCAGACATTTACAAATGTTTGGTCGCAAGAGTGGTGGCGTCTTCGATCAGATTGCATTACCGCAAGTACTGGATCATGCCTTGATCCCTCTGGGCCATCGGCTGAAGAAGGCGGGCATTGCCCTCGAGGTAGAGATAGAGAAGGACCTGCCACTAGTCAGAGGTGTGGCCACCCAGCTTGAGCAGGTTCTTATCAATCTTATCATCAACGCTGTTGATGCCATGGAGTATGTTAAAGAGAAAAAGCTGGCGATTCGATTCAGTCGGCAGAACGATATGGTGGTAGCGACTATTGTCGATAATGGTTGTGGAATGCTTGAGGAGGTCGCCGCAAAGATGTTTGAACCGTTTTTTACCACCAAAGAGGTCGGCAAGGGCACCGGCCTCGGTCTCTCGATCTCTTTTGGAATTATCAAAGAGCACAACGGCAGCATCAATTGCCAGTCCAAGCCGGACGAAGGGACCTGCTTTGCTTTGTCGCTGCCGGTCGCTACGAATTAAGGATGATTCTAGACCTTAGTCATGTTATCTGATGATGAGCGCTCCGGGAGTGGTTTGCTCTTTTTCTTTATTGTTTGGAAAAACATTGCTAACCCTTTTAGGCTATAAAGATATATCCTCTGGCGATCCTTGACATGCTAATCAGGAGTAAAAAAACGTCCGCAGTATTTACAGTTTTTCTGTTGCATAGCCCCAAACAAGATTTCATCGTGAGTTAATATGTGACCGGCAGGTCTTGACACACTCATATTCCTACAGCAGAAAGCCCTATCCGTATTGCTGCCAAGGCGATAAAAAAAGCCAATATCATCCGTAATCGACCTATTGGAACCCTGCGGCTAACCAAACCTCCAAGATGGGCAGCTGGGATCACTGTCACAACTATCGGCAAAGCCAAATACCAGGCTATCTGACCGGTAAAGGCTTTGCCTAAAAAGGCTGCCAGCGATGAAAGAAATACAATCGCCAGATTGCTGCCAATTGCAATTCTGGTTGGAACCTGCATAAACGAGGTCATGAGTGGAATAAGAATGAAAGACCCACCCTGACCAACAAGCCCGCCCATAATGCCGACTGATCCGGCTACCACCACTGCCTTCAAACGACTGAATGAAAATGTTGAAACATTCGGGTTTTCGCAATCCTCCCTGGTAGGTACAAAAACAAGAACAGCAGCAAGCAGAGCTAGAAGAGCAAAAACTGTCATCAGCAGCGAATTTGAGACATACCCTGCTCCGGCGCCACCCGCCAAAGCGGTAACGAAAATTGTTGTCCCCATCCATCCTGTTAACCGGTTTGAGACAAAATCAAACTTTTTATGCGTTAAAGATCCAGATAGGCAGGCAACCAGTCCCTGTACAATAGTTAACCCGGCGACAACTCTCATGGGCAGCGGTGAAAAGCCGAACCAGGCGGGAACATACAAAAGCAAAGGGGCCATAACAATTCCGCCCCCAATTCCCAGCATCCCTGAAATAAAACCAGAAAATAACCCCAGGCCTCCAATCAGGAGAAGCATTATTCAACCGTTATCCCAACAGGTTCGGCTGTTATCTCACCAATGCATGTGGCGGCATCAACTCCATTTCGGTGCAATGCCGACAGCAGTTCTTCGGCCTGTGCCTTTGGCACAGAAAGTAAAAGTCCACCAGAGGTCTGCGGATCATATAGGAGTTCGTCCTCATATCGTGACAAGGTCTTCTGCATGTTCAGAACATGTTTCGCCACCATGGCCCGATTGGCCTTGTTGCTGCCTGTCGTTTCGCCTTTTTGATACATATTCAAGGCCCCAGGATAAAAGGGTAAGTTCTTATAAACAACTCGAACCCTGGCATTAGAACCATGCGCTACCTCAAGCAGGTGCCCAAGAATACCGAATCCGGTGATATCTGTGCAGGCATGCAGATTAAATTGCAGCGCTGTTTCTATAGCCTTACCATTAAGAGCGGCAAGGGAAGGGAGAATCTCTTTTTCAACTTCTTTAAAAGGCATTTTCCCCGAGCGGACCGCATTAAATAAAACACCGGAACCAAGCGGCTTGGTCAGGATAAGCGCATCCCCAGGTTTTGATCCGGCATTGGTGATTATTCGATCAGGATGAACAACACCATTAACGCATAGGCCGTACTTTGGCTCCTCGTCATCTACAGTGTGGCCACCGACCAGGCAGGCCCCAGCTTCTACTACCTTATCGTGCCCTCCGCGTAGAATCTCTTTCAAAATGCCCATATCAAGATGCTTTGATGGAAACATTACGACATTAAGAGCAGTTAAAGGCTTACCCCCCATGGAATAGACGTCAGAAATAGAGTTTGCTGCTGAAATCTGACCGAACCAGTACGGGTCATCAACCGGCGGGGTAATAAAATCCACAGTGTTGATCATAGCGATTTCATCGCTTAACCGATACACAGCTGCATCATCTGCTGTCTCAAACCCGACGAGCAGGTTTGGATCATTAGGCGGGGTAAGGCCTTCGAGCGCGTCCGACAGATCCGTCGGACCAATTTTGGCGGCTCAACCGCATGTACGAGAAAGACCTGTGAGTGTTTTTTTCTTAAAAATTGCCATGATTACCGCTTCCTTCCGATCTGTTTTTTTATCGAGAATTAATACTCTATGAAATCGCTATACTAGGAAATTAGAGAAATTAGGACAGACCCCGGTTTTTAAGCGGGGTCTGTCCCCTAAAAATCCTAAGAGTGAAACGCCTGGTTACCCTTTATTTTTCCATGGATTTAATATTGTTACATTAGTTGAGGCAAAGTCATTCTCATTTCTTGTTACGACAATTAAATTGTATGTTTGAGCCACTGCCGCTATCAAACTGTCTACTGAGGCAACCGGAGTACCATTTTTTTCTGCTTTCCCTTGAATAATCCCCCAGTTTTCTGCAACCGTTAAATTAATGGGATAAATTCTTGCTTGGTAATCTTCCAGAAGGGTATTAAGCCAATTTGTGAGCTGATTTTTCTTTTTTGATTCAGGAAGTTTTATTATTCCTTTACGTATTTCTCCAATGGTTATGACAGATAAAAAAAGTCTTTCATTAGGTAAATGACTCATCCAATTGATGACGGCTTCATTTGGAGTTGGCCTGACCAATTCTGATATCACGCAAGTATCTAATAAATAATTCAAAATTCAATATCCCTTGGATGATCCTTTTGCCTCTCAAATTCAAAGCCATCGTCAATTTTGGGACAACTTAACAGAAATTCTTTTAATGTCGGTTTTTTTGTGGTGATTTTTTGATATTCCTTAACGGATATGATGACCACTGCTTCTTGACCTCTACGAGTTACATATTGCGGCCCGGCCTTCAAAGCATTTTCAACAACCTGACTGAATTTTGCTTTAGCATCTTGTAATTTCCATGATGTATTCATAACACCTCCTGTTCATTCTTTACTACTAGTCAGTCTAGTCCATTTATGCTGTTAAGTCAATTTTTTGGGTTGCTGAGGGATGTTTTATGGAAGGGTAACAGTGTTAATAAGTGGAAACTTTCCATGCTTATCTCATTGCAAACAAACTTCCTTTCTTACTATATTCCCTTCTCATATTGCGAGCTGGTAGTTGGGTGAATACCTTTCCTGATCTCATCCAGCGCCTTGGAATCTCCATTAATATGCCGTTCAAAAAGCATAATCAGTTTTGATTTGTCCAGCTCCCGTTTAGTTCCTGTTTTAATACCCCTTAAATCAATAAAAAAGCTGGAAAACCGATTTGGTAGATCGCTAACGATATCAGTATTCAGGAAATCAGCCTCATTATAAATAGAATGCAAGTTACCCATTGATTTTTCAATAATGAGAGGGATTTTTTTTACGTTTGTAATTGGCACAGACTTTTCACAGTCGAGAATACAGCTGTCGTCAATTTTACTCTTTTTACAACCAACTACCTGGTGAAAAAGGCATTGTCTGCTTGTTAGCAGCAGCAGCGGGTGGTAGATGCTGTAGTACAGTTTAAAGTCCGCCGGCTTTTTGATTCGCTTTATCTGATCTCTATTAATCTCATTGGAAACGAAGGCTCCATAACAGTTAAATTTTTCTTTTAAACATAACAGGCTAAAGGAGTTAACCAGATTCAGATGGGGGCCAGCGATCCAGCTGAAACCTTTTCGCCAAGCCTCATAGGCTATTCCAGTATTATTGGTGACAATTTGTTTTGGTTGCACCAGGTGTAGAAATTCAACTGCCGCCCGATAGTCCTCTCCGATCAGAACAGAAGGGAACCAAGGGATTACGGTATCGTCCCTGAAGATATCCAGCAGTTCAGAACTCTGATTTGTAAAACTGTTGGGCAGTTGATAATAGATATCCGCCTGGGTCGCACGGCAAAAAGGCAGATCCTCTCTGGAAGCGATCAATACTGACAACACAGGCTTGATCTCTTCGCCTGGGAGCCTTTTGACAATAGGCGGGGCTATTGGTTCAACTATCTCCTTTGCACCATTAAAGTGGAACACTATCTGATTCTTTAAAGAGGTAAGCTCTTTAAACGGTATAAAAAGATCTGGCTGAAGATTGTCCAAATTGATCCGGTCAAGAAAATACTCCGTATCATTGACCGCCTTAAACCTTTCAAAAAAGCTCTGGTAGTTGAGGCCCGCAGCGGTGCTGTCCTTATTTTTCTTAGCAAGAGTGCTCCTCGCTGTAAATGTCCCGACATTTTCCAGATTGCAGGCCGAAAACACCATAAACGAACAATCAGGAGTTATCACCTCAACCTGCAAAGGTGAACCTGACTCCCCTGAAACAAGCAAGGCTAATGGAGCTTTGCCGATATCTACCTGTGCAATTTTTTTTCTGACAGTTGTTATAATTTCCGTTTTCAGATCATAAAGTTCTCGTTTAGCTCTTTGGATATTTTCAGCTGTGCAGCCGCCAAAACCCTGGGCACGATGGAGTGCGGAATTATCCCGGGGGTTATCAATAAACATGCTCCTATTGATGTCGCCCATCAAAAAAGCGTTTGAAAAGTCCCGATTAAAGACCTTGTGAAGATCGCTGTTATCATCACTGAGTGCCTCTTTAGCATAAAGCCTGTCAAGTTGTTTCCGCCAGGCATTAACAACGGTATGCACGTAATGAAATTTCTTTATTCTTCCTTCAATCTTTACAGAGTCAACCCCGGCCTCGGAGAGCTCTTTTAAGTCAAAATAGGCGGAGTTATCCTTAAGATTAAGGGGGAAATCTTTTCCTTCAGGTGTCGTTTCATATTGATCTCGACACGGTTGGCTGCACCGGCCACGATTACCTGAGTTGCCGCCATGCACAGAGCTCAGGTAACAAAGTCCGGAAAAAGAGAGACAGTTGGCCCCATGAACAAATACTTCCGTCAACATAGAGTTTTCATGTGCAACTTGAGTTAATGCTTTGATCTCTTTCAGGCTTAACTCTCTGCAAAGATTAACCCTGGCAGCATTGAGTTTAGCCAAGAACTTAATCTGTCCTTCGTTATGGGTGGTAAGCTGGGTGGAGGCATGAATCGTGAGCCCTGGGAAATATTCAGACAGAAGATAGAACATGCCTAAATCCTGAACAATGACCCCATCGATTCTGGTATTAATTAATCTATTCAGAATACTGATCAGGGCTGGAATTTCACTCTCGACGATAATAATGTTAAGCGTGACAAAAACCTCACAGCCATTACTGTGTGCTGCCCTTACAATCCCGCTTAACTCATTAATAGTTATGTTTTCGGCCCTATTCCTGGCATTGAATTTATCTAAACCACAGTATATAGCATTCGCACCTGCTACGATTGCAGCCTTAATGGAATCTATATCTCCACCCGGAGCCAGTAGTTCAATTTTTCTTCTCATTAATGACCACACTTGCTCATTTTTGATGAGCTTATCTACCATCTAAATTTTAGTCTTTCGATCTCTCAAACCAATCGCCAACAACTACTAACATTATATATTTACTTGCTTTACATACCAACTGTTTCTATAAGTTATGCAAGAATGACTGTTACCTGTAATTTGCTTGCCACTCTTCAACAAGGATTTAATTAAAAAGCATGAATGTAGATTTCTGGAAATTATTAGCAGGCCTCGGTCTTTTTATTTTTGGAATGTTTTTACTTGAAGAGGCTGTTCGGGCTTTTTCGGGTAAAGCTTTCAGGAGAATAATCCGGCAATACACCAACGGCAGACTCAAATCAATTGTCAGCGGCACCTTCATAACAGCTATCCTGCAGAGTAGTTCTGCTGTATCGCTTATGGTGCTCGCCTTTGTCGGTGCCGGTGTAATGAGCATGGAAAATGCTATCGGCGTCATAATGGGGTCGAACATCGGCACAACCCTGACAGCCTGGATTGTTGCTGCCTTCGGCTTCAAACTAAAAATCGAAACCTTTGCCCTGCCCTTCATCGGTATCGGAGGGTTAGGCCTGATCTCCTTTGGTTACAGTTCAAAAGCATCGTATTTAGCGCGGCTGTTCATAGGCTTTGGCTTCCTTTTTCTTGGTCTTGACTACATGAAGGGCAGTGTTGAAACCCTTTCCCAAACCATTGATCTTGCAGCTATTGCCAACTATGGCCTGTGGCTGTTTTGCCTGATTGGCATCATCCTTACTGCCATCATGCATTCAAGTGCTGCCAGTGTTGCAATTGCGCTTA
Organism: Desulfobulbaceae bacterium; assembly: GCA_015231515.1. NCBI lineage: Bacteria > Pseudomonadati > Thermodesulfobacteriota > Desulfobulbia > Desulfobulbales > Desulfobulbaceae > Desulfobulbaceae bacterium. The sequence goes on along the minus strand of JADGBM010000088.1, from coordinate 1,317 downwards.
CGGCCTTACATGGCGGGCTGATCACCTTCGAAACTGGTGCAGCCTTAGTTATTGGTGCTAACGTCGGCACGACTATAACCATCCTCATGGGATCTTTGGCAGGAAGTCAGCCTAAAAAACGAGTCGCACTCAGCCATTTAATCTTTAATATAACAACAGCGATCGCCTCTTTTGCGGCAATGCCCCTACTTATCTGGATTGTCAAACTGTTCATCAATGTTGACACAAACAGTCTCATGGCTCTGGCCTTCTTCCACACCCTTTTTAATATTACCGGGGTTGTGATCTTTTTTCCATTCATCGGTCTTCTCTCAAAGTCCTTGATTCGATTTTATCCCGACCATAAAACCATCCTGACAGTGTATCTTGGCAACATGCCGAATGAAGTAACTGACGCTGCCGGGGCGGCCTTAAGAAATGAAGTCAAACATCTTTTCCAGGAATGTCAGCTGTACAATCTGCGCCTGCTGAAAATTGATGAAGGGCTTGTTTTTGACGAGGAGCTTCCCTTTGAAAAAAATGCAAAGAAAAGAGAGACTAATGATACTCTTTACGAGAACATTAAGCTGCTTCATGCTGAGATATTTGCCTTTTATTCGAGGGTTATGTCCCACAAAATTGACGAGTCTGATACAAAAGAGATGGAGCGGGTCATTTTTGCTTCACGAAACATTATGAACTCAATTAAGAACTTCAAAGGGATTCGTCATAATTTTGAGGAGTTCGAAGGCTCTGACAGCCCCTACCTTAACGGGCAGTATAAATCGTTTCGTAAACGACTCCTTGAACTGTATCACGACATCAACCGCTTCTTGTTAATTGAAAACCAGGAAGAGCAGTACAAAAGTCTGGTGAAGAGTTTCATCCACGTTGAGCAGGCCGACCGGCGTTTTATCAAGGAAACGATGACAGCGGTTGCCTCAAAAAAAATCCACGAGATGGAAATATCCTCCCTCCTGCTCGTTAACAGGCTATTCAACCAGGCCTGCCGCCTGCAGGTGTTCAGCCTCAAGGATCTTCTGCTTTCCCAGGAGCAAATAAGTGATTTCGACAAGGCTCTCGACATGAAGGAGATTATTGAGGAAGCAAAGGCAAAAGACGTCGTTTATGAGTGTCAGACAGCCACCAGTGCCGTGAACTGACAGGGTTCTATGCCAGCTTCTCCATAGTTTGTACATACGATGAAAAATCGTAAATATTCGGTTTGCCCTGAAAGGGCCAGAACATACCAGCCCAGGGCAACGCCCTGGGGACTGGAATAGTACAGATAGCCCTGAAAGGGCGTGACATCTAAGCTGACCCTGCCGGTTTTAAGCC
>JADGBM010000087.1:5448-12537 GCA_015231515.1 Desulfobulbaceae bacterium | reverse complement strand
GTTAAGGCCTTACTCCCGGATATGGTTGCGCTGATGGGGTTTCCTTCCGAGGTAACAACTTCAACCAGCGGCAACAAGATATCTGCCCATATATCTGGAGAGTTCACGAAAGAACTTGTGGGCCGAGATGGCGATACCCTTGATGCCATTCAGTATCTAATGCGCAAAATGATCAGTCAAAAAAAATATACTGACAAACTGTTTTTCTCACTCGATTGTGGTGATTTTCGAGATTCACGTGAAACAGAGCTGCAAGAGCTTGCCTTACAAATGGCTGCAAAGGTTAAAGAAACAGGGAAAACCCAAACTATTGCCGCCCTCAACCCAGCTGAACGTCGTATTGTTCATGTCACCTTGCAAGACAACAAAGCCATTCGCAGTTCCAGTGTAGGTGAAGGGCTATACAAGAAAATACGTATCTTCGCACCGGGGAAGGGTCGAAAAAAAACAAGTCGGGGCCCTCGGGCTGGCAAAAGTCGAACCTCGACAGCTGGTGCTCCAGACCAAAGCCTCCAGGCCTAGCCTGCACTTTACCGACTATAGGAATGGACATCCAGCTACTATCGAGCTATAAATGTAACTTATGCAGGTGGTGCCTCCCAAATAGCGAAAACCACCGACGGCTTATACTCAGTTTCGTAACGGAAGTTGTTTGATCACCAATAAATTGGCGTAAGGAGATGCCGCAATGGTTGACCCTGGGAACAAGGCACTGTCCGGCAACCCAACAATTGTAGCAATTGCAACTCCACCCGGGCCTGGCGGCATTGGCATTGTACGGCTGAGCGGACCCAATGCAGCCGCTATTATTTCAGAACTCTTTATCCCAATCAAGCCCTTATCCGGGCCGTTAACCAGTCACCGTTTCTACTATGGCTGGATATCAGATTCTTCCACTGCGCAAAAAATTGACGAAGTCCTTGTCGTTTTCATGCAAGCCCCACGCACCTACACACGCGAAGATGTTGTGGAGATTCACTGCCATGGCAATTTCCTTATTTTGCAAAAGATACTCACTCTTTGCCAAAACTGCGGGGCGCGTTTAGCTGAACCTGGAGAGTTCACAAAGCTGGCCTTTCTCAATGGCCGTATCGACCTGACACAAGCTGAAGCAGTGCTGGAGCTCCTGACCGCAAAAACAAGTAAGGGGCTCCAACTTGCCGTAGAACAGCTCAAGGGTGGCTTGCACCAGCACATTCAATCTGTCTGCGATAGACTGATCTCAATCAAGGCAGTACTGGAAGTTGCCATTGATTTTCCTGATGACGATATCGACATCATCCAACCCAACAGCATCAAAAAACAGATCAATCAGGAAATCGCCCCCGTATTAGAAAATTTGATCTCCTCAGCTGACAATGGTAAGGTATATAAAGATGGGGTCTCTGTAGTAATTATCGGCAGACCCAATGTCGGCAAATCAAGCCTGTTAAACGCCCTGCTCCGAGAAGACCGGGCCATTGTTACCGCCTTGCCGGGAACGACCCGAGATACTATTGAAGAGCATTTGAACATCAAGGGAATGCCGGTTCGAGTCATCGACACGGCTGGCATTCGAACCAGCACTGAAGCGGTCGAAGAGATAGGCATTCAACGAACCAGGGCCAAGCTGGCTGAGGCAGACCTTGCCTTAATGATGCTTGACTCTTCAGGCCCGATAAGCCGCGAAGATTTGCAGCTTTTTGAAAGTATTGGTGATAAACCTCTTATAGTTGTTGCAAACAAATTTGACATTTCTACCACAACATTATTGACTGATCTTGAGGCACATTTTTCAGGGCATGAAATTGTCAGAACTTCTGCGACAAACAACCAGGGTATCAGCCAGCTCGAAGACGCCGTTTTCTCAATGGTTACCGGCCATTTTGCCGGTTGGGACCCCGGGCATGCAGTTGCACCGAATGCCCGTCATCAGGCGGCCATGACCAACTCTCTTTCGGCATGTCACAGGCTGGTCGAAGGACTTGAACACAACCTGCCGCCAGACTTGCTTGCCATCGAGTTGCAAACGGCCCTTGATCATTTAGGTGATATTGTCGGCTACACCACAACTGAAGAGATTTTAGACAAAATATTTGGTGAGTTTTGTATAGGCAAATAGCAACTGAAGGAAAAGGTATTTCATGGATATCGATCAACAACTAAAGTTCCTCAAGAAAATCGACTTTTTTGATGGCTTTGACGAGCCTGAACTCCGCCAGTTTATTGCCGTAACTAAGTGGCTCAAAGTACCAGCGAACCAGCAAATCATCAAAGAAGACTCCATGGAGAGAGTATTCTATATTCTCGTCAAGGGTCAGGTTTCAGTTGTTAAAACTCTTGGACAGGGCAAAAAAACGGTTGAGCTGACTACCTTAGGCTCAGGTGCGTGCTTTGGTGAGATGTCCCTCGTTATGGATGTTAAGCGAACAGCGGGCGTGATAACCAAGAAAGAGTGTTTTATTTTGATGGTGGAACCAGGCATCATCAACACCTCAAATGTTTTTCTGCAACTAAAATTCTATAAACGCTTTTGTGAAATCCTTGTTTCGCGCTTGATTCAAGCAAACGAAAAAGTTGCTGAGTATGAAAAATCTGCTAACCTTGAAGATCTGAAAGAGGTTCAACTCCCTTCAGAAGTGGCCGAATACAAAGATACAAAGCCACCAGACAACCCGAAGTACTGCCCTGATGATCACTCCGACCAGGAAGAGACCATCATGGTTATTCCGCCTCTACCCGACAAAAAAGACAGGATTGTTAAAGGCAAAATCCATCGTAAAGTTTCTGCTACCCTTAACCTGCCAATTAATCCGACCGCCATTAAATTACTGGAACCCCTATTAGTTGGCGAGTGCGAAAATACCCGCCTTTTCACGGATCTTCTTCTTACCGACCCGGTCTTAAGCTGTAAGGTAATGCAAGTAGCCAACTCTTCTTTTTTCAGACGATCAAATCCGGTGGCCTCGGTTGCACATGCTATAATCACCGTCGGTATCGCACATTTTCAGGAGGTGCTGACTGAGACAATTGAGCAGGTCCGTTTCGTCAAACCATTTCAAGGCTTCAAACAGGTCGCTCGTTCGTTCTGGCGTCACTCTGTCGTTGTCGCCCGCATTGCCGCGACGCTAAAAGATGTCATTCGCATCAACCTTCCCAGTGATGTCTTTCTGGCAGGTTTACTCCATGACCTCGGTGTGCTGGTGCTTGATCCCATCGAACCAAACTTCTACCCGCATCTCGCCGACAAGGATTCCATTGTCGCCACAGACTTCCTTAAAGCAGAGACTTCCTACATTGGCATAGATCACGGGCAGGCCGGTGCCTGGTACGGTGAAAGTATCGGCATTCCAGCGCCCTACCTTCACGCCATGCGTTTTCACCATGACCTTGAAAATGCCAGGGACGACGCGCTCCTGGCTGCTCTTGTACATTTAGCAGACATGTTCGCCACCATACACGGCTGCGGATTGGGAAATGGCGAAAATCAGGTAATCAACCCACTTGAATCGTTTGGCTGGATTATCATCCAGGATAACCACCACCCATTTCTTGAAGTAAATATCTCTGACTTTGTTAATACCTTTAACGAAGAGCTCTCGAAAACGTGGAGTAGTATCACCGGCGGTTTAACCAATTGAGGTACCTGTCCATTACGTTCTCGGGAGTGAGACCATAATCGGCTTAATTTTCAACTCACCAGCCAACGTGGCGCCTCATCACTATTCGAAACCATGAAGCCATAACAAATAACAACCAGCTATATATCGTGATCAAACTTCTTTCTTCAAAGCCACTGTCAATTTGGCTTTTTGCTATAATCTGCCTACTGATGGCGGCTTCGACCTTCTTTCCTGATAACAAACCATACTTTGACCCTGCCATTTACGCCTTATTAGGCCTTATCACCCTTAGCCTTGTCGTCTGCACACTGAGCAACTGGCGACGGTTATCCCGCCCCGTCATTTTAACTCATATCGGTTGTATCTTCACTCTATGTGGCGGCCTGATCAGTGCTGCCGGTTATGTTGCAACCGTCAATATTTACGAAGGCGATTCAGCCACCTCAGCTTTCCGATGGGATACTAATAAGGATATTGATTTAGACTTTGAGCTACATGTCGAAAAAATTCACCGGGAGTTTTATCCTGCCGAAATAAAGGTTGGGATCTTCAAAAATGGCAGCCGTCATGAACTTATCAGAACAAAAACAGGTGAAACCTTTCAGGTAGACAGTTTACACGTTACGGTTGTGGATCTTGACCCGCTCAATCGGTCAATACTCCTTGATATCAAGCCCAACAACGACACCCCACCCTACCGCTATCGGACTACACCCGACCCTTCATCCCAACCGTTATCAACCCCCTTAGAATTTAAGCTCGTTGCCTTTAAAACACCGTTTTTGAAAAAATGTTGGGCCGATCTGACTATCGTTTCAGGAGGTCAACCAGTTTTTTCCAGCCCCACAAGTGTAAATAACCCAATAAAATGGAATGGCCTGAAATTTTTTCTGACCTCTTCAGACAGCGACTCCTTCAGTACAGCCTTTGCCGGCATTCAAATTGTTAAAGACCAGGGCACGCCACTCTCATTTCTGGGCTTTTCAATAATTTGTGCCGGCCTGCTGTTATTGCTTCGTCAGAAGCTATACCCTCCATAGAATCCTTTTCCACATATCCATTAACACCATTGACACAGCACTGCTATTAGGCTCGACACGTTAGCATAATGACCACAAAATATTCTTTGTTTTTTTTATTCCTCGTGATACCTTTTAGAATAAAACTTTAGAAAAAACTCAATGACGCATTTTTTTACAACCCACGGCTTAACAGGCCTTTTTTTCGCCAGCCTCCTGGCCTCCACGATCATCCCCTTTGGCTCAGAATGGCTGCTTATCGCACTTATTTCCCAAGGCCTTGACCTCAATCTCACTGTTGCAACAGCCACCGCCGGCAATTTTTTAGGGGCATGTATCACCTATTGGCTTGGGTTCACCGGATCGTCCTATTTTATTGAAAAAATTTTCAAAATAAGGCCTGAATCTATTGCTCGGGCGCATACGTTCTTCGATCGTTATGGTTCCTGGAGCCTTTTGTTCAGCTGGCTTCCGATCGTCGGAGATCCCCTCTGTCTGGTTAGCGGAACATTACGCTTTTCTTTTGGCAGATTTAGTGTGCTGGTTCTTACTGGAAAATGGGCCCGCTATCTCTCTGTCGCGCTGATAACTAAAGGCCTTGTTTGAACTCCATGATAGATTCGATTTTAAACCGCCTAGCAGGGTTCTATGACCCACTCAACAGGTTTTGGGAGAACGAAAAAACCCATCGTGTTGTCGCTGGCGTTCTGGTGGTCGTTTTCTTAGCCGCCCTTGCAGCCATTGAGCTTAACAGGCAACATCTTTTGCCCCAGGGACTTGCGCAAATTACTCCCCAAAGCCACTATCTGGCCATTAACACTGCCTTCACTCTGGTTCTTATCCTTGAAGTGGTCAGTCTTTTGTTCACCCTGCCCTGTTCCTTATCCAGGGCCTTGGGCAAACAGTTTGAAATTCTGGCACTGATCTTTATGCGAGGCGCCTTTAAGGAAATCTCATATCTTCCGGAACCCATCACCATTGATGGTCATACAGATGTGCTACTACGAATACTTTCGGATGGTGGAGGTGCCATTGCTGTTTTCGCCCTGCTGGGTCTTTACTCAAAACTTCTGCGTCATACCGATGATACCCCTCGGGCTGGCAGTTCACTGATGCGCTTTATCACCGCCAAAAAAACTGTCGCCTTAGGTATGCTTATAATCTTTTTCTGCATGGGCGCTTATAATGGCTGGCTTCTGTTGACAGGTCAAAAAATGTTTCACTTTTTCCAGACCTTTTATACCGTACTCATTTTCTGTGATATTTTGCTCGTTCTTATAGCCCAAAGTTTTCTGCCCCAATTCCGAGCTATCTTCAGAAACTCCGGCTATGCACTGTCTACCCTTCTAATCAGGCTTGCTTTGACAGCGCCACCATTTTTCAATGTTCTGATAGGCGTTGCCTCCGCTCTTTTCGCCGTTGCAGTTACTATTATTTACAACACCTTCTACATAACTCACAAAAAAGGGTGACTATGAGTATCTCAGATACGCTATGGAATAAGCTTGGCGAACTTCCCGACAATGAAGCTCTGCATGTCTTAACCAACCTTTTTGCTACCTATGAAACTTTAGGCAAAAACGATCCGGACAATAAAGAGATATACAATTTCTTTAGAAATCTGGATAATGCAATAGAGCAAACAACCCAATGCAACCTTAACCGACGCTAATACACCTTTATGATTTCTAATAAACCGACGTGGCTTCTTAGAGCTTGCTGAAAAACAAAAATTGCTGGCGGAAAGACTCAAAAGCGGAATTCATATTATCTATGATAAACCGGACAGAAAACATACCCTTGAAATAAGTTTCGGGGAAGCCCGCAGCGACCCAGAAAACCCCTGTACTTTAGACGAGCTTTTTGCTCAGGCCGATCAGATGATGTACGAATCAAAACGCCTCCGCAAAGACCCTCCCTAAAGACAGTTCGAAACCCAGATCCAGACTTGATCTGACTGGCTGCTGAGCCACTCCCTGCCTGCCAGATCAAGTCCATTTTTCCAGGCCATTAAAATCAGCGGATCTCAATCATTCGCGGCTTTGCTGCTTCCGACTTTGGCAGATGAAGCCGCAACACCCCCTCTTTCAACTCAGCATTAACTTTTGCAACATCAATAGTCTGCGGAACAGAAAATGTTCTTTGATATTCAACACTGTCGAACTCTTCCCAGTTAGCAACACCTTCAATTTTCAGATTCCTTACTCCAGAAATTGCCAGTTTACCATTGTCAACATTAACAGTTACCGCCTCCCTGACAACACCAGGCATATCCGCGTACAGGAGAATCTCGTCCTCATTTTCATAGATATCTACCACTGGCGCAACTACAGGGATTTGACGACTTATCTCCGGACTCGTTTCTTCTCTTGGGATAATTCCTTTTTTCTCAGTCATGTGCGTACCTCCACGAATCAATATCAATAAAGTATTTCAAACACCTAGTTAATGGTTACCAGCTTCGGCTT
>JADGBM010000087.1:0-5430 GCA_015231515.1 Desulfobulbaceae bacterium | reverse complement strand
AGAACAAGGGTTAAAATGCCATTATTTAATGACGCTTCAACCTTCTCCACATCGACATCAGTGGGCAGCGTAAAACTCCGAGTAAAGGACGATTCGCCCCGCTCAACACGATGGGCCTTGTACCCCTCAGGCGCATCTGACTTCCTGGTTCCACTAACTTCAAGGTAGTTCCCTTGTATTTTGATATTGAGATCCTCCTTGGTCAAACCCGGAACCTCTGCTCGTATTTCAAGAGCGGCCCCATTGTCATAAAGATTCGTGCGGGGGCTCCCATCTGCAACCCTCCAACCAAAATCACCACCATACGATCTGTCGAAATCCGTGAACAATCTGTTCATGCGGGAGCGAAGCAGACCCATATGCCCGAACATCCGATCAAAATCATTTAATGTTGTCCACATAACCGTTCCTCCTTTTAATATTCCTTATTTAACTGACGTTCTCGCAGGAACCACCTTACAACTAATCTGCGTCAGAACTCCGTAGCACAACACCGCCTCCTTTTGACTCAAAAATTAATTACGAAATCGTATCTGTCAATATCCTTTTTATGTTTTTTATCTTTTTCTTTTATATTACTTTTAATGTACATGTTGACAAAGTAATATAGAAACACTACATTTACTCTCACAGGGAGGAGTTTATGAGCACACAAACCACTGAAGAAAACAACAGCCTCAGATTAACCGCCAACGATCTGATCGGAAAGCAGTCTGTACGGGCAACTTTCAGACTGCCCCAACAGGTCATTGATTTGTTAACCGTCATTTCTGGACAACTGGGAATCAAGCAGAAATCATTATTTGACCAACTGATAGAGAATGCTTCTGTACTTGGACAGGTCGCTGAAAAGGCGCAGAACTACGCAGGGGAAAAAAATGAGGTTCGCCAGAAAACTTTTGTAATAAGCAGAAATTCACTGCTTTCCTTAAATGACATAGCCAAACGACAACAGATTCCTCGAGACCTGCTTGTCGAAATTTCAATTAAACGGCTGCTGCCGGTCATCGAAACTGAGCTTGAGAAGCATAAGAAAAGAAAGGCCTTGCTTAGCGATATGCAAGAGTATCTCCGGCACGGTAAAAGGCTTCAGAAAAAGACAGGCGCTATTCTTGGCAAGGACGATTTTGTCTATGAAATGATCAAGGGCCAGGTGAACCTTGCTCAAAAAAACGTTTCGTCACTCAGCAGTATCGTTGCCAAAGGGATGCCTATGGAGGACTGGTAGGAGATCAGCAATAGCGATAAATACACTCTTGAACACGATCCATTTTAATAGGTTTTCTGAGTATCTCTTGAACGCACTCGTTCTGTGCTAAAACCAGTAACTGATCTATTGACTGAATGGCTGTTTGGACTACAATGTTTGGTTTGTGTCTTATCAGGCCTTCTTTCAGGTTTTCCTCGACAACAGCTATAAATGCAGTGCCATCAACTCGGGGCATCATTATGTCCAGGAAAACGAGATCAAATGAATTTGTAAAAAAATGATATAACCCTTTAGCAGCGGAATCAACCGATACTATCTGAACATTTTCAAGCAGGCAGCTTACCGCCTCTTCCAATAGTTTTCGATTGACGAGTTCATCCTCAACAATCAAAACTCTTTTCGGCACACCAGCTGGCTTTGGGTTGGGCCTTACAGGATCAATCGACACAGGAATATCAATTTTCTCTGAAAGATCTGGATCTAACTGGTCGGCCATAAATTTATCCAACTTACTTAGCATAATTGAAACATCAACCTCATCACTGCCAGAGATATTCTTAAATAAGACTTTCAGACAATCGATTCCTTCCAGCAAAAGATCAACCACCTCGCTGCTGGATTGCAAACTATTGGATCGAATCTTATCTAAAATTGTTTCTAAGTTGTGAGCCAGTTTAGAGACATTAACAAACTCAAGGATGCCGGCGCTCCCTTTCACAGAGTGTATCGCCCTAAATATGCCGTTAATCGCTTCGGGATTTTTCTCCAAAGAAATAACATCGTTCTCGATTGTTGCCAAAAGCGCAGTCGATTCATCTTGAAACTCTGCCACCACAAGATCGTCTCTGAGACTATAGGACATAACAGTTTTCCTTCGAATCTGGAGTAAGAGAACTTTTCTCAGACGCAACCAACCTATCCAAGAAATCCTACTAAAGCGTATCACAAATAAACAGATAATGGCACAACTGAGATGAAATTTGTGTGCAAAAAGAAGAAGAAAATAAAATCCCTTTACCTCTCCACAAAAAATATAATAACATAAAATAATCTGTTGTTGGCAGATGAGGAGATTTTATCTTTATCATTAAAAATTATTCCGTCAGGAGGTTTTTTCCGTGAAAAAAAATATTTATTTACTCGCGATTTCTTGCAGCTTGCTTAGCGCTATGCCTGCATTCTCTCAAACTATCCCGACGTTCCAATTAAATTCACCTCCGACGATAGACGGAAACGCTAACGACTGGCACGCATATGAGTTCACAAATATTCCCCTGGAGGGGGTATTAGACATAAAAAATGTTGCGGTTAAATCGGGCATTGCAGGCGACGAGGTTTTTTTTATTTTTCAGTGGCAGGACAACAGCTATGACATTGAGCATAAACCCTTTATTTGGAACACCGCAGAAGGAAAATATACTACTGAAGATAAGAGTGAAGATCGATTTTCAATTAATTTTGACATGGAAGGCGATTTCACCCATGACTGGCTGTCCGGAAACTCATTTAAGGCGGACATGTGGCACTGGAAAGCTGCCCGCTCCAACCCCATCGGTCTTGCCCAGGACAAGCTAACCATCATCACCACCGAACCGAGTAAAAAGGCTTACACTACGAAAGCGAAAAATGGCCAGAAAATCTACATCCTTCGCCCTTCTGATGCAGGAGACCCACTCTACAAGACCGCACGGTACGCTACAAAGGAGCAGGATCGCATGCCAAAGTATATCCTTAACACCGATGTCAAAGGGTCAGTTGCCGATGTAAAGGCAAAAGGGGTTTGGGAAAATGGTCAATGGACACTGGAACTTAAACGAAAACTCAATACCGGCAATCCTGATGACCGTGTATTCAAAAAAGGAGACACTGTTTTAGCCGCCATAGCAGTCTTTGACCATTCAGGAGATGAGTTCCACAATATCTCCAAAACCCTGACCTTCCAGTATTAGAAACCGTGCAATTATCAATTGTCTTGTGAAACATGGACAGGAGAATCACCTTGACCCCTACGCCTAAAACCGCTGCCGGACTGCTTCAGTCATCAGCCAAAATGCCTCTACAGAAAATTATTGTTATCAATATCCTTCTGATCGCCGCCGTCATGCTGCTTGGACTCTGGTTAGTCTACAACTCCGTGCAGGAGGGGCGACTTCAGAACCAACGCAACAATCAACATATCCAGACTCTGGCCAGACAGCTTGATGATTTTGTGGAAGACACACTTCCCCTTCAAGATTTAGTAGCGAAGTTTCACCTGAATGCCCAACAGGCAAAGCATGAGATTGTCCGCTATGTAATCCAGGATGAACTGAGCAAGTTGCCACTACAAAAAGCGATGGAGGAGATTCACGCCCAGCATAAAAAGCTCGAGATCACAGGTATTGGCTTTATCAGTGACCTACAGCTCGACAGAATTGAAGGCAACATTACTATACTTGACGATATTGCCAGAGAACTCTACGAAATTGATTCACCAGTTCAACTGGCTGAACTGGCCAGTGACGCCAGGAAGACAACTGAAGAGCTGATCGTAACCTTAGGTCTAATCCATGACAATGTTGTGAAATCTGCCATTGGCGTCACCACCACCGTCCTACACAATAAACAGGAGGTTATGAAGAACAGCGGCCTTCTTTCTCAGCAATTGACCAACATCCTCAGACATCTTTTTTGGGCCATGGGGGCGGTAATGGCAATACTCCTGATTTTCCAGCTGTTATTCTTTAAAATTATTAAAAAAATCATCATGGATATTTTTGCCAAGGCAGAGACCCTGTTCTGTTCAGCCAGCGACCTTACCCAACTTGCGCTGCAGCTAACTGAAACAACCTCTGACGTATCATCACACTCTGCCAATGTCACCAACGCTGCAATTAAACTTCACGAAAACATGGAGTCCGTCGTTGCCGCGACAGAACAAACTTCGACTAATATCGGGGTTATTGCCGCAGCTACAGGACAAATGACAGACACAATTGAAGAGATCTCCAAAAACACCGAGAAAGGTAGTCGGGTCACCTCTGACGCCGTAAAACAGGTGAAGGTAACCACCGAACACATTAATGAGTTTGGCGGTTCGGCCAAGGAAATCACCTTGATCACCGAAACCATCTCCGATATTTCAGAGCAGACAAATCTTCTTGCACTTAATGCCACAATTGAGGCCGCACGCGCCGGAGAAGCGGGCAAAGGCTTTGCGGTTGTAGCAAACGAAATCAAAGAGCTTGCCATGAAAACATCCGAGGCGACCAATGAAATCAAGGCCAAAGTTGACTCCATCAGGGAACGAACCAATACGGCAATGGCTGAGATTAAAAAGATCTCTCTGGTGATTGTCGATGTGAATGAAATAGTTTACGGGATTGCCTCTGCAGTCGAAGAGCAGTCCGTCACCACAAAAGAGATTTCGTTTAACATCAGCCAGTCAGCGGAAGGAACTCAGGATGTAAACCGGAATATGTCACTAAGCACCAGTGCAATCAAAGAGATCGCTAAAGATATCGCCAGCGTAAGTGCCAAAAACAGCGAGGTTTCCAACAGCGGCAAAAATCTCAAGAAGAGTGCTGATGATCTCGCCCGCCTTTCCGAAGAGATTAAGGGTCTGATAGCCAATTTCATCAATGTCTCCTGACCGTTTCACATAAAAAAAGACCAGGGTTCTTGGCAGGCAAAGACAACCAGATAGAAAATTTAAGTCTCCGGATTAGTGTGTTGTTATGATGCCGTGTCAACTTTTATTTTTAAACACGAACATCTATATCTAACCGGATAACATAACAAAAGTAATGATATCCAGATCTGTAGAATAACTTGTTATTCCTTCAAGTGGAGCGCCACCATTTACGTTATACGTCATAGTTTATTGGTGGATTGCTTTGCGTTATGTGTAAAGTAGGCGGTAATTCTGCTTGCCGCCGATCGTATTCATATCAAGAAAAAATTCTGGTGGGTAAAATTCAATAAGCGCAACCCCATCAAAAACAAAGGTTTCAACCTTTTCGGGGCTTATTATAAATTCGCCCCTCCCTTTTAGGTCGGATATTTCCCAGGCAAAACCAATTTGGGTTTGGATAGCGGCCTTAATTAAATGCTCTTTCTCGCGCAGCATGCCTTCTGCAAGCTGAGTTCGTATGCTTTCCGGTGGGGTGTCGTTGTTGGGCTTGATATCAAGGAGTATTGACCGATTGAGCGGGTCAAGATCCACAACCGTAACGTGTAAA
>JADGBM010000086.1 GCA_015231515.1 Desulfobulbaceae bacterium | reverse complement strand
TGACCAGGCCCTGCACTTCAGGCAGGTAATCGGTTTTGACACGGATCACCCAAACATTAATCAGGCAAGCTTTTACACCTCCCATGAAGCACTTCTTTTAGGGTATGAAGAGGCGTTGACTCGACAAGACTCAACCACTGGCCTCTGGTACGATTGCAGCGCTCATATGCTCTGGATTGGTGATCGGACCCGTCAATTGAATGGGGCGCATATCGAATTTTTAAGCGGTGTACTCAATCCCCTGGGCATGAAGATTGGTCCAAACCACGATATTGACGAAATCAAGCGCATTATTGAGCGCCTTAATCCCGACAATGAAGCTGGTCGTCTGACCTTGATCACTCGCTTCGGCGCCAATAAAATTGATGACTACCTGCCAAAACTTTTGCGCGAGATTAAACAGGAAGGCTACAAAATTATCTGGAGTTGCGACCCGATGCACGGCAACACATACACTGCCGAAACCAGCCACAAGACTAGAAACTTCAATGATATTTTACAGGAGATCCAATGCTTTTTTGAGATTAACTGGGCAGAAGGTACTATTCCGGGCGGAATTCATTTTGAGCTGACCGGTGATAATGTTACCGAGTGCGTTGGCGGCGGCAGAAACATTATTGACCAGAACTTAAAAGAGCGCTACTGGACCAACTGCGACCCGCGCTTAAATGCCGAACAGAGTCTGGAAATCGCCTTTCAGATCGCCGAGATGATCCGCTCTTGAGTTAGGGCTATTTAGGCTAACGGCTAACCGGCGGGGCTCCTTTAACCAGCATCTCTGCCAGTGTCATCTTTACCCTTGGTAGTTTCTCGGCCTGCTTGGCCAGTAATGATTGCTCCATTTGAACCATTGTCCTGAAAAAACTGGTGCGATCCATGGTCGGCAGGCTGGTTTGTCCCTCAGTAAGCTCCTGGCAACGAAAACAACCCGGAAACTGCTTACTCTGACCGTCAGGGTTGGTCATGCTGGCCGGAACTCCGTGCAATCTGCATATCATGAGACGGTGTTTGTACAATGCACAAAGACCATTCTCGTTAATCGGACACATCTCTCGGGGCTGCTCCCCTCTGTTAAACGCTGATTCACAATTTGTAATATAGTTTCTGGCCCGGTCTCGATACTCAGCCTGTTTATCTGGGGGCAGCGCCGAAAAACCCTCCCAGAGGTAGGCCCACTCCAGATAGGTATAATGAAGAAAAAAGCTATCGCAGCAGTTATCCGGACAGCCGTTACAAGAAAAATCAAGCACTACGCCTACATGATTATAGGCCTTTTCCATCTCGTCATATACAGTAGCAAGTTGCTGTAGCAGCTCTTTCATGATAATATTCCTAACCCCGATGAACGGGATAAGTGCCTTTCGCAGATTATTTTCTTGTAAAAAAACAAGAAAATAATCTGTAAGGCACTAAAAATAGTTATTAGCCTATACTCATAAGCAAGGGGGCATAACAATGTCAGCAGCAGAAAACACCATACCATGTTTTAAGGCATATGACATCCGGGGACGTGTCCCTGATGAACTTGATGCTGAATTGGCCTACTGGATTGGGCAGGCTTACGCTCAACATTTTTCGCCGGCATCCATCGCAATAGGCCATGACATCCGGCTTTCTGGCCCTGGTCTGGTGGATGCTCTGGCCCAAGGTCTTATGGATGCGGGTGTTGATGTTGTCGATATTGGCCTGTGTGGCACCGAAGAGATCTATTTTTCCGCTTTCCACCTTGAGGTTGATGGCGGCATCGTGGTCACAGCAAGCCATAACCCTGCCAACTATAACGGCATGAAAATGGTACGCAAAGGCGCGGTCCCGGTAAGTGGTGACAGCGGACTCAAAGATATCGAGAAACTGGCGATTGCCAGGCATAAAAAAACAGCGCCAACCCTTGGCAGTCGGCGCTCAGTTAATCCCCGCCCCAGTTACATACAACACCTGCTCGGTTATATTGACCACAAAAAGCTTAAACCTCTCAAGCTGGTCGTGAACGCCGGTAACGGTTGTGCCGGTCCCATAATTGATGCTCTGGAAAACTCCTTGCCATTTTCCTTTGTCAAACTCCAACACCAAGCGGATGGCTCCTTCCCCAACGGTGTTCCCAATCCGTTGCTTCCAGAAAACCGCACCCTCACTGGCCAAGCAGTCATTGATCATGGTGCCGATATGGGCATAGCCTGGGACGGCGACTTTGACCGCTGTTTTCTTTTTGATGAAAATGGTTCTTTTATCGAAGGCTATTATATGGTCGGTTTACTTGCCCAGGCCATGCTTAAACTCAGGACTGGGGCCAAAATAATTCATGATCCCCGCCTGACCTGGAATACTATTGAGGTGGTTAAAAAGGCCGGCGGAGTGCCAATTATGAGCAAAACCGGGCACGCCTTTATCAAGGAGCGTATGCGTTCTGAGGATGCGGCTTACGGCGGTGAAATGTCGGCTCACCATTACTTCAAAGATTTTTCCTACTGTGATTCCGGCATGATCCCCTGGCTGTTAGTTGCCCAAATTCTCAGTTCATCTGAGAAAAAACTTTCTGAGCTGGTTTCAAGCCAGATGGCGGCCTACCCTGTCAGTGGAGAGATAAACTCAACCGTCAGTGATCCGGATGCGGTACTTGAAGCTATTGAGCGCGATTTTGGCAAAGGCGGCCATAAAGACTATACTGATGGCTTAAGCGTCGAGTTTGACAGCTACCGATTTAATCTGCGCAAATCAAACACCGAACCAGTCATTCGCTTGAATGTTGAAAGCCGGGCCGATCAAGCCCTGATGGAAGAAAAAACGAAGGAATTACTCGATAGAATCCGGGCGGATAAGTAAGGCTTTAGGCTGTAGGCAATTATAACTAGACAGTGAGGGAATTATGAATGAGAAATTGGCAGATTTTTTTCATTCTTTACAGGCGCTTTGCTTTCCCGCCTATTGCCTGCTGTGCAACAAAACCCTGCCACCCTCTGCTAAAATTCTTATCTGCCCAGCATGCCTTCCTGAAATTTCATTTACCAGACAGCCTCTCTGCTCATGCTGCGGGCTTGAGTTCCCCAACTCTGCCCCTGGAAATCATTTTTGCTCCAAATGTCTTGCCCACAAACCAGCCTTTGAAAGAGCACGGGCTGTTCTGCGCTATAATGATGCCGCAGCCAGGCTAGTCCATACGTTCAAATATGCTGGGAAAACTTACTGCCACAGCACCTTTGCCGAACTTAAAAACGTGAGTACAACTATCGATGATCTCGACCCTCACGATTTGATTATTCCAATACCGCTTCATATCAAACTCTCCAGGGAACGAGTCTTTAACCAGGCCGTAATTCTGGCCCAACTCTTTTTCCCTGACAAAAAAGATCAAATACAGGCCGAAACTCTGTTCAGAACACGCTTAACCGTTCCCCAAACCGGCTTGAGTGGCAAAGATCGTCGAAAAAACTTGAAAAATGCCTTCGATATACGCCAACCGTCCTGCATAAAAGGTAAATCCGTACTTTTAATTGATGATGTCCTCACCACAGGAACAACCATAAACGAATGTGCTAAAATACTTAAAAAGCATGGGGCTAAAAATGTCCAAGCCTTGACTTTAGCAAGGGTGCTCGTGTAGACTTAAGTGATGATTATTCTGATTACTTTATTACTGCTAACTGTACCAACCTCCCTGTGGGCTGAATGTGTAGAGGGCGATTGTGAGAACGGCCAAGGCACCTATGAGTATTTTGGGGGCATGAAATACGTCGGTGAATTTGTAAACGGCAAACCCGAAGGCCAGGGTTTTAAAACCTATCAAGATGAAACAAACTACACCGGGACCTTTAAAAACGGTAAGTTTGAAGGTAAGGGTGTAAAAAAATTCCACGACGGAGCGATCTACGAAGGCGATTTTAAGAATGGCCGCTTCCATGGCTCAGGGACCTATACCTTTGCTGATGGCGCTGTCTATATTGGCGACTTTGAGTACGGTAAATTCAGTGGCAAGGGGGTTTACACCTATACCTCCGGGGCTGAGTATTCCGGTGAATTTCGCAATGATAGTTTTAATGGTGAGGGGACCATGAAATATTCAGATGGCTCCACCTATACCGGCAACTGGGAAAACAATCAGCACAACGGGCAAGGCTCTGCAACATTCGCCGACGGCACCACATATGACGGCAACTGGTGGAACGGCAAATTTGACGGTCGAGGCACCTTGGTTGTAAGTGCTGATGAAACGAAAGAAGGTTTCTGGAAACAGGGCAAGTTTACCAAAGAAGAAAAAAAAGATACTGTCGAGAAAACAAAAACATCCGTCGGTGGCAGCGCCTGGCAGTACTAAGAGGCTGTGCGAGAGTGTTTATAAAACGAGGTCCAAAATGATATCAAAACTCAATGCAGTTCAATCAGAAAAATTTTCCGCCCGAGGCAATAATTACGAGCTGACAATTTATAAATCCCAAGACAGCGATGAGATCAAGGTCAACGTTTCCAAAAACGAAGATGGGCAGGATATCCTCTGGACTCTACAGGATTTAGAGATCCCGGCTGAAATCAAGGGAGAAAATGAGCTCATTGAAAAATGCCTTTTAATGGCAAAGGCTGCCATCAAAAAAAATGAATCCGAGAACTGATGATTTTCATTTTCGCCGTACCTTTACGATAGCTTTCAGGCAGTTTAACATACCGTCTCTCAGCAGACAAAAACAGCTCCGACGACAAACCCACCCCCATAAGCACACGCCTCCAACCAGCCTATTACTTGCAGCCCCTTCGCCTCCACCATTTGGGGCTTGGTACTGCTCAACTCCCCATAAGGTGCAATAGATGAAAGATTTTATTTACATACTCATAGCAATCACAGCTGGTGCGTTTGCCTTTCGATTCATCAGCAGAATAAAGTCAGAATACTGCTCCCCCTGACTGGTTATGTATGGAGCCCTGGGTTCAGGGCTTGCAGCTTTCTGGCTTTTACGGACTTTTTTTTAACTCCACCAAAACTGTAAGGATTTTCCATGAAAATTGACGGCAAACACTATCGCACAATCTGGCCCAAAAAAGACGATACCACTATTATACAGATCATTGAGCAGCGACACCTGCCCCATCAGTTCGTCATTGAAGATCTGGCAACGGTGGATCATTTTGCCAAAGCAATTGAAGAGATGCACGTTCGCGGGGCTGGTCTCATTGGCGCCACAGCAGGCTTTGCCTTTTACAGCGCCTTAGTTGGCGCCCCCGCAGTAGACTTAGAGGCCTATATCGAATCATCTTCAGCTAAACTTATCGCCACCCGGCCAACTGCAAAAAATCTGGCCTGGGCAATTGACCGGCAGAAGAACGCCATCCGAAGCGAAACAACACTTGAAGCCAAACGCAACAAAGCCTACGAGGTCGCCTGCCAGATTGCTGATGAGGATGCCGATTTTTGCCGAAGACTCGGACTGCACGGCCTCGAAATCATCAAAGAAATCAGCCAAAAAAAGAACGGTGCGCCTGTAAATATCCTGACCCACTGCAATGCCGGCTGGCTGGCCTTTGTTGATTATGGCTCTGCCACAGCACCCATCTATGCCGCCCATGAGGTCGGCATCAATGTACATGTCTGGGTTGATGAAACCAGGCCCTGGCTGCAAGGCTCTCGCTTGACGGCCTGGGAACTTGGCCAGCAGGGAGTAGCTCACACCCTGATCCCGGACAATACCGGCGGTCACCTGATGCAGCATGGTATGGTAGACCTGGTTATTGTCGGCACCGACCGAACAACCAGAAGCGGCGATGTTGCCAATAAGATCGGCACCTATCTCAAGGCTCTGGCCGCTCACGATAATGGTGTGCCTTTTTACGTGGCGCTGCCATCATCAACATTCGACTGGCAGATTCGAAACGGCATTAAAGAGATCCCCATTGAACAGCGCTCCGATGATGAAATTAAATACATAACCGGTCAAACAGCAGCAGGCACTATGGAGACCGTACTTATTTCGCCAAAAGAGACCAAAGGCGCCAACTACGGCTTTGACGTAACTCCGGCCCGACTGATTTCCGGGCTCATTACCGAACGGGGCATAACCCCTGCCAACGAAGCAGACATTATCGCCTTATATCCGGAACATCAATGAGCTTGCCGATGGTAAAGGGTAGTAAATGGTAGGTTGGGTTGAGGGACGAAACCCAACATAACTGCGGTAGCTTTATTTGTTGGGTTTCGCGGGGCTCTACCCAACCTACGAAAAATTTAACGTATACCCAGAATATCAGTGAGCTTGCCGATGGTCAATGGGTAGTAAATGGTAGGTTGGGTTGAGGGACGAAACCCAACATAACAAACTTGGCAAACTCCACCATATTCGATTTCCAACAGCATACCTACACACCAAAACGACACTGCCTAACTTCTACTCAACCATGCAAACACAATCGCCAAATAAAATTCACTACGGCTGGCATATTGTCTGGTCGGGCCTTTTATGCATTTTTGCCTGTTTGGGCCTTGGCCGTTTCGCGCTTGGCATGCTCCTGCCCGCCATGGGTGAAAATCTCAACCTGACCTACTCCCAGATGGGGCTTATCGGCACGGTAAATTTTGTTGGCTATCTGGTCTCTGTGCTGGCCTGTGGCCCTGTCGCCAAAAAATTCGGCTACCGAAAGGTTATATTCACAGCGCTCATGAGTATTGGTTTATCGATGATCCTTATCGGTAAAACAAAAGCCCTCTGGCTCATACTGGTTCTCTACTGCCTGACTGGAATGGGCAGCGGGGCCGCCAACGTGCCGATGATGGCCCTGGCTTCAGCCTGGTTCAGCCCGAAGAAGCGGGGGCTTGGCACCGGTTTTATGGTTATCGGCAGTGGCTTCGCCATTCTGCTTTCCGGAAAACTTATCCCCTTTATCAACCAGAGCGGAGGTGCCGAGGGCTGGCGAATGAGCTGGCAAATCTTAGGCGGCATAACGGTTCTAGTCAGCCTTATCTGTGGACTGGTCTTGCGTAACAGCCCTAAATCGATGGGCCTGCTCCCCTTTGGCCAAAGAGAATCGTTAGACCCAACCATCTCAAAGCAAAAAAAGCCAATCACCATGAAAGCCATAGCCCATATTGGTGCTATCTATTTCCTGTTTGGCTACACGTACGTTATTTATGCAACTTTTATCGTGACTAGCCTTATTCAGGACAGAGGGTTTAGCGAGTCAACCGCTGGTAATTTCTGGTCCTGGGTTGGACTCTTAAGTATCGCCTCCGGCCCAATTTTTGGCGGTTTATCCGATAAAATCGGCCGCAAAGCAAGTCTGATCATCGTCTTTTCTATTCAGGCAACCGCCTATCTGCTGGCCGCCTTAACTCTTCCTACCCCGTTCATATATATTTCCATTGGCTGTTATGGAATTGTGGCCTGGAGTATCCCCTCCATCATGGCAGCCCTGGTTGCTGATTTTGCCGGTCCAGAAAAAACAGCCCATGTCTTTGGCCTTATCACCTTTATTTTTGCCTTGGGACAGATAGCTGGTCCAGCTATTGCCGGCTCACTTGCCGAACATTCACAATCTTTCAGCAGCAGCTTCTTTATGGCTGCCATATTTGCACTTTTTGCCGCCGTTTTATCCGCCACATTAAGCCCGCCACCAGCAAATTAGCAGCGATTCATTTTCAAAACTTTACAAGGACATTCTCAGGCAGTATCCTTGTACTGAGTTCGGGAGGCGCTTGTGCCTCAAACGTAAATTTTACTGATTTTCCCCGTAGACTCCCAACAGACCGAGGTTATTATGAAGAAAGTGTTCTTTTTCGTTTTTCTTACATCGTTGTTACTAAGTGCCTCCCTGGCTCTTGCCGCTGGGGCCCAGAAACCAATTCAGATTGAATCTGACCATATGCTCTCCATGCAGAAGGAAAACACCGTCTTTTTTTCCGGTAAGGTTGTGGCAAAACAGGAAGATCTGGTTATTCACGCCGATGAAATGACTGTCTATTATAATGAGAAAAAGGATGATGCCCAAACACCAAAACAAGAGGGCACAAAATCAAAGGACGTCGAACGAATTTTTGCAGAAGGTAATGTTGAGATTACCCAATTGGAGTGGGTTGCAACAGGAGATGCCGCAGAGTATTTTTCCAGCGAACGTAAGGTCATCCTGACAGGTAAAGCTAAGGTGTGGCAGGATAATAATTTAGTCACCGGCAATAAAGTCGTGATGTATCTTGATGAAGGGAAAAGTGTTGTTGAGCGAAGCAGTGATAAGGGGGAGCGTGTTAAGGCTTTTTTCTACCCTGATTCAGACAAAAAACAATAATTTGTAGAGCCTCTTGCAAAATGACTGTCATCCTCGAGTGTTTTTATCGGGGATCCAGAAAACACCTGGATCGGAGTCTGCGCTACCTCCGGCTAACAACATGCCGGAAAGACGGTTACGGAGAGTTCGACATGGCAACATTGTCTCATTTTGCAAGATGCCCAGTATACACAGGAATATCGTGGCAATTTTAGAAACCAAAGAGATCGTTAAGCAGTATAAAAAACGGCGGGTTGTTGACAAAATCAGCCTGAAGGTTGAAACTGGCAAGGTCGTTGGCCTGCTTGGCCCAAACGGGGCAGGCAAGACAACAACCTTCTACTCTATTGCCGGTTTTATTCAACCCGACTCCGGCACCATTACACTCGATGGTGAAAACCTCACAAAACTGCCGATTCACAAACGAGCCCACAAGGGCCTGTCGTATCTCGCCCAAGACTCTTCGGTCTTTAAAAAGCTGACTGTCCGCGAAAATGTCCAGATTGTTTTAGAAACTTTAGGCCTTCCTAAAAATGAGATTTTTGATCGAACCATGCAGCTGATGACCGATCTTCGCATCATGCATCTTGCCAACAACAAGGCCTTTTCACTTTCCGGCGGCGAACGACGACGGGTTGAGATTATGCGAGCGCTGGCCACCAAGCCCCGCTTTATCCTGCTTGACGAACCCTTTGCTGGAATTGATCCACTTTCTATTGCCGATTTACAAAAGATTATTGGTGAGCTGCGCGACAAGGGTCTTGGTGTTCTTATTTCAGACCATAATGTGAGAGAAACCCTCACTGTCTGTGACTATGCCTATATAGTCAACAGCGGCCAAATTCTTGTCCATGGTACACCCAAAGAGATTATCCAAAGTGAAGCCGCTAGAAAAATGTACCTGGGCGAAAATTTTACTATGTAGTTTTTACATAAATGCCTATTATAGGTAAAATAGTTTTAATTATTGAACTGTAAGAATCCGCTACAGTGAAAACCTCTCCACAATAGAGAACGTATCACATTTTATGGTATTAGAACTCCGACAACAGCTTAAACTCACCCAGCAACTGGTAATGACACCACAGTTGCAGCAGGCCATTAAACTGCTGCAGCTGTCCCGACTGGAATTATCTGAAACCATACAGCAGGAGATTGAACAAAATCCTGTTCTGGAGGAGGGGAACACCACAGAGGACAGCAGTCACGAGTCCCTTCAAGACCAGGTTGCAGGTGAAGTTCCTGATCCCGGTGGTGAAAAAACAACAGAGGTAAGCCTGGATGGCGATTCTGGTCTCAAAGAGATTGACTGGTCCGATTATGAGAATGAGTATGAGTCATCAGGCTCATTTCGACCAAAAGACGGTGCTGAGATGCCATCCCGACTCGATATTCTCACCAAAAAAACCGGCCTTGAAGACCATCTCATGTGGCAGCTCAAGTTCATAAACCTCACAGACCAAGAGTTGGACGTCGGCAGCTTTATCATTGGCAATCTGAACCGCGACGGGTTCCTTGAAGTTGACGATGACGATATTGCACGACAAACCAACTCAGCGCCAGAAACTGTTCAGAAGATGCTCGCCATTGTCCAGGATATGGATCCTTCCGGGGTTGCCGCACGAAACATCAAGGAGTGCCTGCTCCTGCAGCTCTCCCATTTAAAATTAAGTGAATCCCCGGCTACTGAAATTGTCCGTGATCAACTGAACTACCTTGAAACCAGAAATTACGCTGCAATTGTCAAGGCGACCAAATATTCATTGAAAGAAGTGCTTGCTGCCATTGATGTCATTACCGGCTTAAACCCGCACCCAGGCCGGGCCTTTTCCACCGATGAACCTCATTATATTATTCCGGATGTCTATGTCTATAAGATGGATGGCGAATACGTCATTATGCTTAATGATGACGGTCTTCCCCGCCTGAAAATCAGCAACTTTTATCGTGATATTTTAAAAGACAAAAAAGATATGCCCGGTGTGAAGGGCGAGACTAAAACATATATTCAGGAAAAACTTAAATCAGCCATGTGGCTCATTAAGAGCATTCAACAAAGACAACGCACCATCTATAAAGTCGTTGAAAGCCTTATTAAGTTTCAATATGAGTTTTTTGAGAAAGGGCCCTCAGAGTTGCACCCGCTTATTCTGCGCGACGTAGCTGATGACATCAGTATGCATGAGTCAACTATCAGCCGCGTAACCACTAACAAATACGTACACACCCCTCAGGGCATCTACGAGCTTAAATACTTCTTCAACTCTTCAATTGCCCGTACCGATGGCGAGGATGCCATGGCCTCCGAGAGCGTTAAAGTCCGGATGAGGCAGATCATCCAGGCGGAGAACCCAGAAAAACCGCTTAGCGATATGGCCATTACCAATTTTTTTGAAAAATCGAACATTCAAATAGCCCGGCGAACCATTGCCAAATACAGAGAGCAGCTTGGCATCCTGCCTTCCAAATATCGAAAAAAACCCAAGTTCAAATAGACAACCCGCGATCAAACCACCAATCAACACCGAGATCATAGAGACCTCTGTATTTTTATTACACGAATTGAGCAATAAGGCACTGCATGACTCACTGCCACGAGCACCCGCGACTCTTTCTTATAACCGGCCTTTCTGGCGCCGGAAAGGGTACTGTTGCTAAAACCCTCGAAGACTCGGGGTTTTTCTGTATCGACAACCTGCCGGTCTTCATTCTCCACGCTTTTTTGAGTCAAGCACAAGGACACCCGGAACGTAATAAGCTTGCCCTGGTGATGGACGCCAGAGACCCCGATTTTCTGGCCCGCCACCAGGAAGTTATCGCCACCTTAGAGGCTAGTCCTTTTCACCTGACAATTATCTTCCTGACCGCCGATGATGACGTTTTATTGCGGCGCTACAGCGAAATGCGGCGCAAACATCCTCTGGCAGATACAGTTCGAGAAGGAATCGTTCTGGAAAAAGCACAGCTGGCTGATCTAAGAGACAAGGCCGATCACATCTTTGACACCACAACAATGAGTCCGCATCTATTACGGGCTGAGGTTTTAAACAGGTGTCTTCAGCAGAAGAATCAACCGTTGCTGGTAACTGTAGTTTCATTTGGGTTTAAACATGGCCCGCCAGCCGAAGCCGATATTCTTTTTGATGTTCGCTTCCTGCCGAACCCTTATTTTGTACCCGAACTCAAAGATCATACCGGCCTTGAACCACAGGTCTCTTCGTTTGTCCTGAAAAGCGAAGCCGCCACCGAATTTCTGGGCAAACTCACCCCTCTTCTCCAATTTCTCATCCCGCAATACAAAAAAGAAGGTAAGGCCTATCTTACAATCGGTATTGGCTGTACTGGCGGTAAACACCGCTCGGTTTCTATTGCCGGAAAACTCAAGCAGGTCCTGGAGGAAGCCGGTGAATCCGTTTCTGTTAACCACCGGGACTTGGGCCAATAACTGCATGGATAAGTGCCACAGCACCAAAACAAAGCAGAAACATCATTCAAGGTAAATAGACCAATCAAAATTGAAGTTTGGAGCTTTCAGGATAAAATCAAGATCTTCTGAAAATCGTGACATTCCATGTAGAATCCGCAAACAGGTACCACCTTGAAATGCGGCTACTTCAAAAAATCCACTGCGCCATAAGCCATACAAAGCAATGTCTTGGAGGATTTCTTTTGTAGCAAGTTCTTCTTCCAATTGATTAACAGCACCATAGGCAGCTAATTTATTTCGGATCAGTTCAATCAATGTTCAACTCCTGAGAAAGTGAGCTCAGAAAAGATTTAACCCGCCCGTGCTTGTAAACCATTTTTAATGTCTGAATATCATTACCGGTAATAGTTTTTAATGCTTCATAGTCAATTCGAAACCCTTCCGTAAGCCATCCCAGTCCTTGCCATTGCATCTTTCGGAGGCATACAAGGTCCAATAGTGCCCGGCATGGTTTTGCCACAAGCATGGTCTGACCATCACTTTGATGCCTGTTTACTAATTCCAGAAAATAGCCCTTTTGGATTGCCAGCGGATAAAAGCTATAACTTCCTGTTTTTTCATGTTCATAGTGCCTTGATTTTCTTCCAGGAACAACACTTGCCGTTGTAAAGACAGCTTCGGGAATCCAACCATGATAGGCCAAAGCTGACTCAAAAGAGATATAGCTTCCAGATACCAAGGCTTGGGCAAGAGCAAAAGGGTGATAACGACAATCACGATAACGATCAGCTAACAAATACAGCCCACGCTGAACCTTGAGCAACTCCCCTGCTTTCAGAGCGCGATTAACCAAGCTATAGCGCCGCAAATCACTCCCGTCGATCAGTCGTGCCAACTGTTCGACCCGGATAATTCTGTTTGCCATACCATGTTCAATAATTTTACTTGTAAG
>JADGBM010000085.1 GCA_015231515.1 Desulfobulbaceae bacterium | reverse complement strand
GGAATTGCTGCCCGGTGCAGCACTTTGTTGGGCCTAACCCTTCTTGTCTGCGACTACAAGCATTTCAAAATCCTCGGTGGTCAATCTATCATTCCTGGAGTAAGCCCCAAGTTTTGCGCCAAAGATTTCGATCGTCATATAACCAAGCGACTTCAAGAGCCACGAAATCTCACTGGGGACATAATAACGTTCGTTGCACGTGAGTTCTTTCCTATTTCCTGAATCGTCTTCGATAGCAGTGATGTTGTGATCCCGAAATGTCATAAGATTGAAGGTGTTGCTTCTATACGTGGCGTTGCCTTTCTTACCTGCATCAGCGCAGAACAGTTCCACTGAATGGTAAAGTGGAAATAGCCCGTTCAAAGTGGTGAATATCAACTTCCCGTCTTTCTTTAGGGCTTGGGAGGCAGCCCTAAGAATCTCGAAATTCATTTCATCAGTTTCCATCAACGGGAACCCGCCTTCACAGAGCATAATCGCCAAATCAAATTCGTCTCTGAACGGAAGGTTTCTGGCGTCTTGCTTCTGGAAGTTGATCGTCAGTCCCGCCTCCTTGGCTTTTTCCATTGCCCTTATTAGCTGTGATTCGGACAGATCAACGCCAATCAGGCTATATCCTCGTTTTGCCAATTCGATCGAATGCCGACCGGTGCCACAGCCAATATCGATGATCCTTAGAGCTTTGTTCCGCTCTATTTCCTGTTCGATAAAATCGCATTCGCCGGCAGTACCTTGGACAAAACATTCCTGGTCATATTTATTCGCGTAATTGTCAAACAACGACTCGTACCACTGTTTCATAGGATACTTTACCTCTCTTTTCTGGAAGCCCAACATTGTCAATAAGTGGAAATTTTCCATGCTATTGGCCGTAATATATTACGAAATTTTCCATATATTGTGATATATATCCTGCAAAGTGGAAAATACTTTCCACTTATTCCGATATTAGTGCTCCAAGGTGGAAAGCTACCTGTTTTTCGCACCGATTCTGCCATAAGGCAATCGATGAGCTGCTCCCCCAGTACTCTCTCTTATTACTTGCTTGTCCCCAAACATTCAAACCTCTCTTGAGGTCACGGTGTGTGAGCGACGGGCCGATGGTACTGATAGGGCACGATGAGAACTGCAAAAAGCTATTGTTTTCCCGTCACACAAAACCGACTATTGCCCAATATTTTAATGTTGTCAACAGGAATGCAATAAATAATCTGATTAGCGCTAATCTTTAGCTGAACACAAAAGTGTCATTCCCGGAGAGTGCTTCTAATAGGGTATTCAGCTTCTAACTGGCCGAAATCATGGATCCCCGAATGTCGTTATCGGGGATCCAGGAGTTTTACCACCATTTTTGGAGAAGTTACGTACGGCAATCTTTTTGCCGTTTTGGGTACTAATCCAGTCTAGGCAGTTCCAGACTGCTGCGAAAGTTGCGTAGTTGAACTTTTGATGCTCGGTATAACTACCCTTGCTAACTCTATAGAATTTTCTTTCTACCAACAGTTTCATTAAAATCTCCACTCCCATGCTGCTTCGCTCGTCACTCCCGGCAATTTCCAGGAAACGCGCCAGGTCTATTTCAGAATCCTTGACATCTATTCCTTTTATAAAATTCAGTATCCGGGCTGTGGTAAACAGGGTGAAAAGGTCTTCTCTGCTGCACTCATCGGTTGGGTGTGCCATTGCAGTTGAACGGGATCTAAAAATATCCGCTTCAGCCATTTCCGGAAACAGTGAGGCAATCTCTGTGCCCGGGGTTAGGTAAAATATCGACACCCCGATCAGCACCGGCAAACGAGCCAGGAAGGCCATGGTTTTTGCCATGCTGGCAAGCGTCTCTTCCGGCAAGCCAATTATCTGGTGTACCTCCAGTTCAAAACCAAGTGCAAAGGCATCCTCTATCACTTTTTCCAAATCTCTCGCCGTGTGCGGCCGATTGACAGCGGTCAGAATGCTCTGATCGGCACTCACCAGGGCCAGATTAAGCCGGGAAAACCCTGCTTTCTTCATCTCGTCCAGTATCTCCCAATCAAGATTTTTATATGAAATACCATTCATGGCCAGCAGTGATATCGGCCTGTTGACGAAAGTATCTTGAATAGATCGGCAGAGATTTAGAATATGTTTTCTGTCAAGGGTGAGATTGTCATCTTCAAAGTCAAACACCCGGATGCCATCCTGGTAGCGCTGTTCCATCTCCTTGATTATTTGGCCAATGCCCCTTTTCTGGTATGTGCGGCCAAATACCTGATGGACGGAACAAAAGGAGCAACGATGAGGGCAGCCTCTTGAGCTTTGAATAAAGGCAAGCGCCTGGTTTTTATAAAGATATTTTGTTTTGCATAGATCAGAAAAATCCGGGATTGGCAGTGAGTCAAATGCGTAGTTTTTTGTTCTCGGATTAACAACGATAACTCCCCCCTTTTTATAGCCAAGGTTGCCGATCTCTTCGACAGGTTTCCCGTACAGCATACTCTGAACAAGCTCAACGAGTGGTTTTTCACCCTCACCCATGACCACGAAGTCAATAGCCCGATGTCCGAGCATTAAATGCGGTGAGCTGGAAGCCTGCCCGCCGCCAATGACAATCATTGCACTACTTTTTGCTTTGATTGCCTCGGCACACCTGAGCAGCTCCCGTAAGTAGGGTGAAAATAGTGATGAAATGCCGACCAGATCAGGACTCTCTTTCATGACCTCATCAGCTATTTTGTCAAAGGAAAGACCGAAGTGATAGTATTGGTGAAACGAAGAGAACGGCGAAGTGTTGGGTTTTTCGAAATACTCTTTCAGGTACTGCAGTTCTTGCGGAAGAGGTATTGTTTTTCGGCCCCAACCATGATGAAAATCTTTAATTGTCACAGATACATCGGGGCAGTATTTATGCAGTGCTGCTTTCAAGAAACATAGGCCCAAGGGTTGCAGCCTGATGTCGGTGTCATAAAAATCCTGAATAGGTGGTTGTATGAGTAGTACTTTCATTGACGATTAAGGGATGAAGAAGAAGCCAGAGAGGAAACCACTTCGACTACCTGTTTCGTCAGAAATTCAAGCTCACTTCTTGTGATAACAAAGGGCGGCATCAAATAAATAAGCCGGCCAAACGGCCTGACCCACACCCCTCTCCTTACAAACTCCTCCTGAATTTTCGGCAAGTCAACAGAGTTCTTCATTTCCACCACGCCAATTGCCCCCAGCACCCGAACATCACATACCCCGGGCATATCTCTACATGGTGCAAGCCCTTCCTCCAGCCCATTTTCAATTTCACCAATCATTTGTTGAAGGTTATAGGTCAACAGAAGATCAATACTGGCGTTCGCAACTGAACAGGCTAAAGGATTAGCCATAAAGGTAGGGCCATGCATAAATACCCCGTTTTTTCGTCCTATACCATCGCAGACCTTATTGGTTGTCATTGTTGCTGCAAAGCTCATATAACCACCGGTAATTGCCTTACCAAGACAGATAATATCAGGAGTCACTCCGGCATGTTCACAGGCAAACAGTTTTCCTGTGCGCCCAAAACCTGTTGCAATTTCATCAACAATTAGCAACACATCGTACTCATCACATAACTGCCGGATCTGACGAAGATACTCCGGCGCATAGAAACGCATACCACCAGCGCCTTGCACAATAGGCTCAAGAATTACAGCCGCTATTTTTTCATAATTCTTCTCTAAAATATCTTTGAAGTTTTTTATATCAGCCTCATTCCACACACTGTCATATCTACATTTGGGTGCATCGGCAAAATACTGCTTCACAACAATATCGGAAAACAGATGGTGCATGCCTGTTACCGGATCACAAACCGACATGGCCCCAAAGGTATCACCATGATAGCCATTTCTAACTGTAAGCATTCTGTTTTTATTGCATTTCCCAAGTGCTGCCCAATACTGTATGGCCATCTTGATTGCAACTTCCACTGCCACAGAACCACTGTCACTAAAAAACACCTTTTGCAACTTAACCGGCGTAATATCTACAAGTTTTTTGGCGAGTGTAAGCGCCTGCGGATGGGTGATACCGCCAAACATTACATGCGACATCTTGGAGATCTGGTCTTGAAGTGCCTGATTAAGTTTAGGATGGTTGTATCCGTGAATTACGCACCACCAGGAAGCCATGCCATCAATAAGTTCACGCCCATCTGCCAGGAGGAGACGTACCCCTTCTGCGCCAACCACAGGAACGCTGACACCCGGTTTCGAGGGCGAACTATAGGGGTGAAGACAATGCTGTTGATCTATCCGCACCATTTCATCGAAATCCACAAAAACTCCTCAGATAAAAGATAACTTACTTAAACGGCATAAAAAAAGGCAGCACCAATCGGCACCACCTTTTCAAGCTACATCTATATTTTTCGCTATTACTATAGTTATTTAAAGACAACCTTACAGAATCTCCGCTTACCAACCTTGATGAGAATTTCGCCAGTACTACGCACAGTATAATTCTCATCGGTAATTTTAACATCATCAATGGAAACGGCTTTCTGATTGATCATTCTTCTGCCTTCACCTGTGCCATTAACCAACTCTGCATCAACAAGTAACCTCGGAAGCCAGATATCCTCTCCGACGCTAAAAATTTTCTCTGGAATATCGTCTGGGATTCCATGATTTTGAAAAACTCGCTCAAAATTCTGCTCGGCTTTCTCTGCAGCGTCATCTCCGTAGTAACGAGATGTCAGTTCACGAGCAAGTTTTTTCTTAACCTCTTTCGGATGAATCTGACCTGACTCCATATCGTGTTTAAGCTGATCTATCTCTAGTACGGTTAAATCACTGAGCAGATTATAATAACGAAACATCAGGACATCACTGATTGACAGAACCTTGCCATAAATATCATCAGCTGAATCGGTAATTCCAATATAATTACCGAGGGACTTGCTCATCTTATTGACGCCGTCAAGCCCTTCGAGCAAAGGCATGGTAATCACAACCTGCGGCTCCTGCCCTGCAGATTTCTGAAGTTCTCGCCCCATCAGCAGATTAAACAACTGATCAGTACCACCCAGCTCGACATCGGCTTCCAAGGCCACAGAATCATAGCCCTGGACAAGTGGGTACATAAATTCATGAATGCTGATCGGCAGTTGGTTTTCGAAACGCTTCTTAAAATCATCTCTTTCCAGCATACGCGCCACTGTAAGCTGAGAAGCTAATTTTATCATATCATAGGAGGTTAGCTTGCCAAGCCACTCACTATTAAATACAACCTTGGTCTTTTGAGGATCAAGGATTTTGAAAATCTGACCCTTGTAGGTTTCAGCATTATGAGCCACATCTTCACGAGTAAGGGCCTTTCTCGTTTCGGATTTTCCGGTCGGATCACCTATCATCCCGGTAAAATCACCAATCAAAAAAAGAACCTGATGCCCCAGGTCCTGAAAATGTTTTAGCTTTTGAATAAGGACGGTATGCCCAAGATGCAAATCAGGTGCAGTCGGATCAAAACCTGCTTTAATCCTAAGAGGCTTGCCGCTCTCAATTGATTTTGTGAGTTTTTTCTCTAACTCTTCTTTCGATATAAAATCTGAAACCCCGCGTTCTATGAGGGCTATCTGTTCCTTAACTGACTTCACTTTTTTTATTCCTTCCTTACTTTATCCTGCCTCAGGCCGGCTGGAGTTTTCTTATCCTGCCTTTCGTTTACCAACTAACGTTACTTAGCATATTCAACCGAACGTGTTTCTCGAATAACCGTAACCTTGATCTGGCCGGGATAGGTCATATTTTCTTCAATTTTCTGGGCAATATCCTTGCCTAGCATCGTTGTTTCAACATCTTTAACCTTATTGCTGTCGACGATAATCCGAACCTCTCGTCCAGCCTGAATGGCAAACGATTTTTCAACACCTTCAAAGCTGTTAGCCAGCTCTTCCAGGTCTTCCAAGCGTTTGACATACGATTCCAGCATTTCTCGGCGCGCCCCAGGTCGTGCTCCTGATAAGGCATCAGCTGACTGCACCAAAATATCGAGGACACTTTCTGGTTCCAGATCCTCATGATGAGCGCCAATGGCATGGACAATCTCAGGGGCCTCGCCGTATTTCTTAGCAAGATCCCGTCCGATTATGGCATGTGAGCCTTCAACTTCGTGATCAACGGCCTTGCCGATATCATGTAAAAGGCCGGCTCGTTTGGCCTGCTTAACATCCAGGCCAAGCTCAGCTGCCATGATACCACACAGGAAGGCAACCTCTAAAGAGTGCAGCATAACGCTTTGTCCGTAGCTTGTTCGGTATTTCAAACGCCCTAAAAGCATCACAATCTCGCTATGAACACCATGAACACCAACATCAAAAGTTGCCTGTTCACCAGCCTCACGAAGCGTCACATCCATCTCGGCGCTGACTTTCTCGACAATCTCTTCAATTCGTGCCGGATGAATTCGTCCGTCAGAGATTAAACGTTCCATTGATTGTCTGGCAATTTCACGACGAACTGGGTTGAAGCCGGATAAGATAACGGCCTCCGGAGTATCGTCGATAATTATATCTATGCCGGTAGCTGCCTCAATCGCCCTGATATTGCGCCCCTCACGACCAATAATTCGACCTTTCATCTCCTCGTTGGGAAGGGGGACGATCGACACTGTTTTCTCCGCAACATATTCACCAGCATATCGTGACATAGCCAAGGCCAGAATATTTTTTGCTTTTCGATCGGCTGTGATCTTCATCTCATTTTCGATCTTGACTATTTCCTTGGCAGCCTCCATTTTTGCCTGACTGGCAATACTTTCCACCAGTCGTTTCTGCGCTTCTTCACGGGAAATACCTGCGATATTTTCGAGTTTTGTACGCTGTTCGTCGATTAAGGCCTCGGCCTCTTTTCTCCGCTGTATAATTGAATTTTCTTGAACAGAAAATGCCTTTTCATTTTTAAGAAGTTCTGTCTCACGCTTATCGAGCAAATCAATCTTGCTTTCAATTTGTTCAAGTTTCTGACTGAAACGTTTCTCTTCTTTCTTCAGCTCTGAACTGCGCTGCTTGGTCTCCAGTTCAACTTCCTGCTTATACTTGTAAGCTTCGTCTTTGGCTTTTAGCAGGGTATCTTTTTTGATACGATCTGCCTCAGCCAGAGCATCTTCAATAAACTTTTTACCCTGGGCTTCAGCATTTTCTTTACTGGACGCAGACAGGCGTTTTTGAACTAAGATGCCACCAACCAGACCAATGACAATTGCGGCAATTCCGACCAATATAGTTAAAGTCTCCACGATTATTCCTTATAATAAAATTATATATTGATTCGTAAAACACTATCACCTTCAACGAGTGAAGCATTCAACAACTTGTTTTTTTAATACAAAAGCCCAAAGACGCAAATTACGTGATTTATAAAACGGGGGGGAATGGTTTACTTACCTGCTAAACCAAAGGGGTGTGGGAATTAAGAAAGTTATTTTACAACACTCTTTGCGTATTGGAATCTACACAAAAAAAGGCATCTGTAAAAAGATTAAATTACTATTGCAATGTTTAAATACCATCATCATATTCTGTAAAAATGTATACCAAATAATGTCCAACGACTAAATCAAAAAACTCACAGTTTCTGAAAGACAGTTCATGCTTAGCATTGAAAACAGGCCACTATTTGAGTGCAATTATAATAACTTTCAAAACTCAAGGACATAAAAACTGCCCCCCATATATAAAATCAACCTATTCACTTCCCTGATACTAACAGGCCAAAGAGCAAATAGACTGGTTAAAACAATAAAATCCCCCGCCAATGTCGTGTCAACAGTTAATTTGAACCTAACTAAAGTT
This sequence comes from Desulfobulbaceae bacterium, assembly GCA_015231515.1. NCBI lineage: Bacteria > Pseudomonadati > Thermodesulfobacteriota > Desulfobulbia > Desulfobulbales > Desulfobulbaceae > Desulfobulbaceae bacterium. Next base: position 4,961 of record JADGBM010000085.1, on the reverse strand, counting down.
AGGTGGGCAATACTCATGTCCCTTTCTAAGAATTAGATGCTCAAATTCTATCCGGAGACAGCGGAGGCACCCTCTATATCAGAAACGGCTCATAATTGCTGATGATCACAAACACAGCAGGGGAAACCGGTTACAGTGAAGACTCGATCTGATTCACTATTCTGTCAATCTCATGATTTTCTTGTACCCGAAGTTTCTCTAGATCTCTCTTCAACTTCACGTACTTACCTGCCATGTTCAAGCTTACAAGCACAGCAACTTTGGCAGGCAACATCTTTGCTGATTTTGAATGGTGCTCGATTTGATTTCGAACTAAATCAAGAATTTCCCTGACATCTTCTTCCGGTGCATCGGTATGAAGAGGGTACTCCTGACCCAATACTTCAAATGTAACTAAACGTTCCAAAATAACAGACCTTTACACTCAGTTACCAGAATAATTATGCACTGGCAATATATTTTAGACAATTCGCAAAAACATTAAGTTACGTGGTAGATACATCCAAACACTCACATTTACACAGAGATCTCGTTGACTGTAAAGGAACCAGTCAAACCTAATCCCCAATTTCAAAGAGGGAGGATTCCTTCTTGGGAACTGAATTCGCACCAGCAGTTGATGGTAGCTTTGCCTCCAAAACGGATTCCGGGGTATCTACGTCATAAATACTTTCCCACTCTTCAATTGATTCTATCAAACTTGAAACTCTTGTACTGATATCATTCTGATCACTGGTCACAGCAGAAATTCTGTTTTCCAATTCATCAATTTTCAGCAATTTTTCCTGTAGTTGTGAATTCAAAGAGGAGTTCTCTTTTTTTAATTGGTCTATATTGCCGAGCATTTTCTGAACCACGGTTTCTAGTTTTGATAATGTTTCTTTTTCCATAAGTATATCTCCATAAGTTCTAACAGGTCGTCACTTAATATTTACCAACTGAAGGTATTTATTACAATCAGACAATAAAGCAACGTATTTGATTTATTTATCAGGCTAAATGGTTCCCAGTCGCATAGGTAAATGACTTGACAAGACACCCATCACCAATAGTACGATCGTGTAAGTTCACGAAGGGTTCAATCGTTACACCAGCTCCGATAGTCGTCGCGCCTGACAAATGACAATTACCATATATCAACGTATCTTGGCCAACAGAAACAGAGGGCTCTATGCAGGTAGTTTCAGGATCATACATACTTATTCCTTGAAGCATGAGATCACGGTTGCGACGTTGCTGCAGTATCTTGTGCGCAACCGCCAACTCCACACGAGAATTAACCCCTGTAATTTCAAGGGGATCCCCACATAAAAACTTGGTCACCTGCCTACCCTCATTGCAGGCTATCTGCACAATATCAGTCAAATAGACTTCCCCTTGGGCATTGTCCGTACCGACCTTTTGAAGGGCACCGAATAAAAAATCCAGCTCAACGCAGTAAATGCCGGCATTAACCTCTTGTACCAATCGCTCATCAACTGAGGCATCTTTTTCTTCAACAATTTTCAGAACTGAACCAGAATCATCTGTAATAACTCTACCATAATTTGTCGGGTCCGACAAAATGGTAGTCATCACCGAGAGAGCAGCCCCTTTAGATTCATGTTCAGCAAGCATCGACTTCAAGGTCTCCGCCTTAACGAGAGGTGTATCCCCACACAAAATTAGAACAGTACCTTTTCCTGAGCGGAGATACGGTTGAGCAGAAAGCACAGCATGCCCTGTTCCCAACTGCTCTTTTTGCCTGGCAAATACAACATCGTAATGAGACAGTGACTCTTCCACTCTTTTATGCTGGTGACCAGTAACAACTACGATTTTCTCAAGGGTAATCTGTTGCAACATGTCAATCACATGATTTACCATAGGTGCAAAAAAAACCACGTGTAATACCTTGGCCATATCAGACTTCATTCGAGTTCCCTTGCCGGCGGCAAGCACAACTGCAAAAACATCTCCAGACATTGTCGACTAATCCTTCTTCTGCGCTGCAATCATATTCAAGGCCGAACCGGCCTTAAACCACTCAATCTGCTGTTCGGACATGGAATGATTCACCGGAAACATTTCAGTCGTCCCATCGCTGTGCGTTAGTTCAACAGACAATTGAGTTCCTGGCTTCAGCAGTGTAATACCTTTGATACTGATACGATCATCAAACCTGATTTTGTCATAATCTGCAGGATCAGCAAATGTCATAGGCAATACACCCTGCTTCTTTAAATTCGTCTCATGAATACGGGCAAAGCTTCTGACAATAACAGCCTTTATGCCAAGAAACCTTGGCTCCATGGCAGCATGTTCTCGGCTGGACCCTTCACCATAGTTCTCATCACCGATGGAGACCCAGGACTGTCCCTTGGCTTTATAATCACGAGCTATACTCGATAAGCCTACCTCCTTTTCGCCGGTAAGAACATTGACCCCTTTACCAGCTTCCTGGGCAAACACATTAGCAGCGCCAATAAACATGTTGTCAGAGATGTTATCCAAATGCCCTCGAAAACGAAGCCACGAACCTGCAGGTGAAATATGATCCGTGGTACATTTACCATCAGCTTTAAGCAGGACCACAAGATCCGTAAAATCATAGCCATCCCAGGGCTCAAAAGGCGCAAGCAGTTGTAGTCTATCACTGGCCGGATCAACCTCAACCTGAACCGAATCAGGATTTGTTGATGGTGCCTCATAGGTGTTCTTGCCGGCATCAAAACCATGAACAGGCAAAGACTCAGCAATAGGGGGAGTCAATTTCACTCCATCAATCGTGTCAACACTGGGATCGAAGGTTATCTTACCGGCAATTACCATCGCAGTAACCATTTCAGGACTACCTATAAAAGCAAGGGTTGAAGGATTCCCATCAGCTCTGCTCTTAAAATTGCGATTAAATGACGTAATAATCGAATTTTTTTCATTTGAAGTAAAATCCATTCGTTGCCATTGCCCAATGCAAGGTCCGCAGGCATTAGCCAAGACAACACCTCCGATTGACCGTAAGGGGTCGAGCAGCCCATCTCGCTCAACAGTAGCCCTGATCTGCTCAGAGCCGGGACTAATAAAAAAACGACTCTTGGCTGTCAAACCATTGGCGAGTGCCTGCCTTGCCACATCAGCGGCCTTGCCGATGTCCTCATACGAAGAATTCGTACAACTACCAATCAAGCCGACCTTTAACTCTTCCGGATACCCCTCTTTCGCGGCGTCTTCTTTCATCCTGGAAACAGGGTGAGCAAGATCTGGAGAAAAAGGGCCAACTACATAAGGTTCCAACGTATCAAGGTCAATTTCAATAATCCGATCGTAGTATTGTTCAGGATTATCGTATACCTGGATGTCAGCGGTCAACTGAGCCTTGTACTGGTTAGCCAACTCTGCGAGTTCCTCTCGCTCAGTTGCAATCAAATACTCTGCCATTTTCTGATCATACGGAAAAACCGAATTGGTGGCTCCAAGCTCAGCCCCCATATTTGTTATAGTTGCCTTCCCCGTACAACTCAGAGATGAAACACCAGGCCCAAAATACTCAATTATTTTACCAGTACCACCCTTGACAGTCAAAATATCAAGAAGACGCAAAATTACATCTTTAGGAGCTGCCCAACCCTTGAGACTTCCAGTTAATTTGACCCCGATAACACCGGGCCATGAAAGTTCCCAATCCATGCCGGCCATTACATCGACTGCATCTGCCCCCCCAACCCCAACAGAGATCATGCCAAGACCACCAGCATTAGGAGTATGAGAGTCGGTACCGATTAAAAGGCCGCCTGGAAATGCATAGTTCTCTATAATTATTTGATGAATAATCCCACTGCCGGGGCCCCAGAAGCCGATGCCATACTTACTTGATACTGATCGTAAAAAGGCATACACCTCCTTATTTTTTTCTATCGCGACAGGAAGGTCATTATTGTTGCCCTTTTGGGCGGTAATCAGATGGTCACAATGAACTGTCGAAGGGACAGCAACCTGTTTACAACCCGACTGTACAAACTGTAATAAGGCCATTTGGGCGGTGGCATCCTGCATTGCCACACGATCGGGGTTCAGCATTACATAGGTTTTGTGACGCTCGGGCACCTCAGTAAGATCATGGGCTAGATGTGCCACCAGAATCTTCTCGGATAAGGTCAAAGGTCGGCCAAAAAGCTTACGGGCAGAGTCTTGTTTTGCACCCATCCCCTCATAAACTCTCTTAATCATGTCAAAATCACGAATCATTACTTCCCTCCAAAGACGGCATTTTTCATGGAAATTCAAATTTCTAAATCTAGCAGTAAAGAAAGAGTAAAACAATATAAAATAAACGATTAAATGCGGAACAATACTATTGCCCGTAACGTCCTGCTCACATGTTTTCCTATCTGGTATAAAGTGGAATTACACCTCCAAGAAAGTACACTCTGACAGGCACAAAAAAAAAGGGCTTTATCCTTTTTCAAGGATAAAGCCCTCTAAAATAAATTCGGCAGTGACCTACTCTCCCACACAGTCACCCATGCAGTACCATCGGCGCTAAAGAGCTTAACTTCCGTGTTCGGGATGGGAACGGGTGTGACCTCTTCGCTAAGACCACCGAAAACTTAAATTTTTTCTAAAAATTTAAGTTTCACGGATTGTTGTGTAATCCGTAAAACTTTTTGTGTTTCATGAACCAATCAGATTACATGAAACATGTACTACATATATTGGTTAATTGGTTGATTGGTTAACTCGTTTTCACTAGTTAACATTTTTTCAATTCAACCAGTTAACACATTAAAACATCGATAACTGAATAGTAAGCGTAAGTGTTTAGTTTATTTTTTGCTAATAATATATAAAAAAAGTTATGACCAAGCCGCACGGCTGATTAGTACTAGTTAGCTCCATGTGTTACCACACTTCCACACCTAGCCTATCAACGTCGTAGTCTTCGACGAGCCTTCAGGTGGGTTACCCCACGGGAAATCTTATCT
>JADGBM010000084.1 GCA_015231515.1 Desulfobulbaceae bacterium | reverse complement strand
TTTGTCATGAATCAATTATTGTGGAACTGAAGGCGCTTACTGCTACAACTGGGGCGCATAAGGCACAGGTTTTGAATTATTTAAAAGCAACAGGGTTGCACCTGGGGTTGCTTGTTAACTTTGGCGGTTATCCAAAGGCAACAGTCGAACGAATAGTGCTTTAAAAGCATTTGTCCACGAAAGGCACGAAAAGCACGAAAAAGGACAACTACTTGTTTTGTTCGTGCTTTTCGTGCCTTTCGTGGTCAGCAATTACAGGAATTACCTATGAGTGTTATGTGGATGTAGAATCACTTAAAAAATTCGTTAGTTTTTCTGGTCAGTATCATCAAGGGGCAATGGGATTTTAATCAATTCAATGCCCTCATCAGCAAGCATTTTCTCCTCCTGAGCTGAGACACACCCACGAATTCTTTTGTGCTCTTCGACGCCGTAGTGCATTTTCAAGGCCTTCTCGGCCAGATTTGAGCCGACATCCTGATAATTTTCTTTCACATACGTACTTACAGTTTCAATAAAGGCCTCAAGCTCTTTTTTGCTTGGAACCGTTTCTGGTACAGCGTCAACAATCTCTGAAGTTTTATTTATAACAGGCGTTATATGTGTCACTGTGGATACCGGAGAGAGTATCTTATGGATATCATTACCGGCACATTCGGGACAGACCAGCAAACCATTTTGACACTGACTGTCGTAGTCCGCCCGCCCACGGAACCAGGCTTCAAACTGATACCCACAGATACAGGTTAAATCATATACAATCATCGTGTCGGACAATCCTTTCTATCATTGATTTAGTTGGTATTCAGCCACTGGCTGTAGTCTGGAAAAAGATTATGCCAGCCGTAGGAATCGGTCAGTTCATGGGCACGTTTCAGATCAATCCGACGATTGATCACAACATCAATCAGTTTATCTTCAAACTCTGAGTCACAATATCGAAATTCGTCGGGAAATAGCTCCTTGTAGGACAATCTATCCGGCAACAAAGGACAACATCCCGCCCGCACCGCTTCAATAACAGATATCCCGTAAAATTCATGGATAGATGTTGAGACAACAATATCAGAGAGGCACAACATATCGATGTACTCTTCTCGAGAATCGATATAACCAAAATGGAGGATTTTATCAGCAAGCTCATGATGGGCCATTTCAAAACTTGGGGGTTTCTGGTTAAAGGATTTACCCATAACAATGAGTCTGAAATCGATACCCTTTGCTTTTAATCCGGTCAGAGTCGTAAAGAACAGTTCCGGGTTTTTATCATGTTCCCAACGATGGTTCCATAGAATTACCGGTACATCATTGTGAGTTCTCGACTTTGAGCGTTTATCAATTTCTTGAAAATCGATACCAGGGTAAAGTATTACCGCCTTTTTTTGAACTGAATCTATCAAGGTATCACATTGCATGTCTGGTGATAGGCGCAAAATATCATGACTGCCGGTTAGAAATGTATCCAAATTATAGTGTGAATTAAAGGCTATTTTGTCTGAAGCCAACGCCGTTGTAAGATTGGTAAGCGAGAAATGGACATCGCGTTCATGGTTAACCTGTACTGGATAGGCAAATTGATTTTCATGAAAATAGGTGTATATCGGCACATCCTTATACTGCAATGGGAGCAGTCCTTTAAAGACGGCAACATCAAGGAATGAAGAGCATAAAATACTATCAACATCTCCTAATGCAATTGAACCATTTGCAATAAGTGATGCAAAATATGGCGCCGCAAGACGCATCCTCCACTTCCATTTACTGGCCGGCAAGGTATAAAAATTGAAATTATGGGAAAAATGTCCCTGTAAGCTCTTCAAAAAAGCCTTATGAGACCCACCATAATACGGCTCAAAAACAGCGATATTCAAAATATTTTCTAAGATGTCGCACTCTTAAAAGCCTTGGCAAAAGCCTCAGCAGACCGTTCTATAACAGAGTCCTCAACGCAAAAAGCCAATCTGAAATAACCGGGCATACCAAACCCAGTCCCAGGCACAGCCAATATCAAGTTATCTTGAAGAATGGCCGTGAATTTCACATCATCGGCAATTGGTGACTTTGGAAAGACGTAGAAAGCACCTTTCGGGGGCACAAAAGTATATCCGGCATCTTTGAGAATAGTACAGAAGACATCTCTTCTTTTAGCATATATACTGCAATCGACACTGACATCCTGCAATTGGGCGACTACCCGTTGCATCAAAGCTGGGGCGTTTACAAAACCTAAAATTCTATTGGCCAGGGTTAACGCTCCGATCAGAGAGTCCTTGTGGGCAATATCCGGGTGAACGGCTATAAAACCGATGCGCTCTCCGGGCAACGACAGATCTTTAGAAAATGATGAAACTATAATACTGTTCGTGTAGTTTTTTAAAATGCTCGGCACCTGATACTCTTCAAAAACAATTTTTCGATACGGCTCGTCGGAAATAAGAAAAATCGTCCCGAATTTCTCACTTGCAGCTTCAAGTATATGTCCAAGTTTATGTATTTTTTCGTTTGAATAGATCTGACCGGTTGGATTATTGGGGCTATTAATAATAATGGCTTTGGTTTTTTCATTAATAGCAGCAACAATCTTATTAAGATCCAGATCAAATTGATCATCGGTGGCAACCACTTTTGAAACACCGCCATGATTATCGACATAGAAATTATATTCGACAAAATAAGGGCTCAAAAGAATAACTTCGTCACCAGGATCAAGAATAGATTTGAGCACTACATTTATAGCTCCGGCAGCACCGCAGGTCATTAACATCTCACCTGCACCAACAGTTACTTGTTGTTCCTCTGAGATTTTAGCGGCCATCTTCTCTCGCACATAAGGATAACCGCCATTGGGCATATATTTGTGTACACCAGGCGAAGTTGATGCCGCCAACTCCTTAAGAACCTGATCAAATTTTGCAGGTGGCGGTAAGTCAGGATTTCCCAGGCTGAAATCAAAAACCTTATCTTCACCGTGAATTGCTTTCATTTTTGTGCCTTCTTCAAACATTTTCCGGATCCAGGAAGAGCGTTCAGCAAAGGCTGTCATTTTTTTTGAAATACCCATAGTATTCTCCAATATATTGATGGTCTACAAAAGTGTAATTACGATATACTTTACAAACGTTGCTTTTTAAGGAACTGATAGGCGGCATTAATCTCTTTCATCTTCTCTTCAGCGACCTGTTTAAATTCATCACCAAGATGATCAACCTTATCGGGATGATAGGTCATACTCAATGTTCGATAGGCCTTCTTAATCTCTTCGGGGCTGGCATTAGCTGACAAACCCAAAACATCGAGACTCTGCTGGACGTCGTTGACTGCCTGTCTTCGGGTGTGCAAGCGACGGTTGCGGATTGTCTGCTGATCATAAGCTGAGATTTCAAGATAATCGGCAATTTTCTGGGCAATTTCAACTTCAGGATCAATAAATTTTTCACCAGAATAGATAACCTGATAAATGAGTTCAATTAAAATCAGTCTTGGCTCATAGGCAAATTTTGATTTGAACTGGGTAATAAGTTCTTCAATTGTTGTCTCGGAATTCTGAGCCTCCTTAACAAGTTCCTTTACCCAGCAAAGCTGATCATAGGTATAGCGAAGATTAACCCGGAAAAAATTGTTAATGGTGTTGAGTTCGTCCTTGGTTATCGTTCCATCAATTTTGGCAATATGCACCAGAATATGAACGAGAAGAAAAACAAAGTCGTTATGAGATTGAGTCTGCGATCGTTCATAGGTGCTTATTTTATGTTTGATAAAATTGGTAAATCCCCAAAACGCCGCAAACCCTAACAGGATAATGAATATTCCGCTTATGAGTAAAAACCCCAGGAAATCGAAGAGTAGAGGCGTTCCTCCTGCTAGAAGTAAAAACAGGGCAATCAGCAGAAAACATCCGCCACAACCAGGCTGTGAATGATATTGATATTGTCTCATCAGAAATAAGGTCCGAAATAGCTATAGTATTAGTGCCTTACAGATTGTTTTCTTGTATTTTTTGCAAGAAAATAATCTGCGAAAGGCACTTATCCCGTTTATCGGGGTTAGTTAAACATGGCCTCAACAAACTCTTCCGGATCAAAATCCCTCAGATCTTCCATTTTTTCTCCTACACCGACAAAACGGATGGGGATTTCGAACTCACGACTAATATTTATAACAATTCCACCCTTAGCAGTGCCATCAAGTTTTGTTAATGCCAGACCTGTAATATCAGCCACATCGTTAAACAGTTTGGTTTGAGAAATTGCATTTTGCCCAGTCGTCGCATCCAAGACGAGCATCACCTCATGGGGTGCGCCTTCACACTTACTACCAATTACACGCTTAATTTTCTTAAGTTCTTCCATCAGATTAACTTTGGTATGTAAACGGCCGGCTGTATCGATAATAATCACATCAAAGTTACGATTTCTGGCATATTCAAGGGCATCAAAGGCCACAGACGATGGATCTGCTCCGGGCAACTGGGCACTGACTTCGACACCAATTCGTTCACCCCATATTTTGATCTGATCAATAGCCGCAGCCCGAAAGGTATCGGCGGCGACCATAAGGACCTTATTACCTGCCTTCTTAAATTTATAAGCCAGCTTGCCAATAGTGGTGGTTTTACCAACTCCATTAACCCCTAGAACAAGAATTACGAATGGACCCTTTTCCGGCATGGTTAATTCAGCAGGTTTATCAACTTGACGCAGATAAGCGAGCATCTCTTTTTTTATAAACTCCTTTAAAGCTTGAGGATCGGACAGCTCATTTCTCTTCATCCTGGCTCTTGCTTCATCAAGAAGGTCTTGAGTCGTACGAACTCCCAGGTCAGAGGTAAATAAAATCTCTTCAAGCTCATCAAGCAGCTCAGCATCAATAACCTTTTTACCTAAGAAGATGGAGTCAACTCGTTTAATAAAAGAGTCACGAGTTTTAGAGAGTCCTTCCCTCAAACGATGAAAGAGCCCCCCTTTCTGGCCTTTAGCAGCACCAGTACCATCATCAGCTCGACCATAATCATCCTTAATCCTGCCCTTTTCATTGTCTCCGGACAATATGGCAGCATCAATGTCGATATCTTCAGCAGCTAAAGCCACTTCATCAACAGACACATCCTCTAACAAAACCTGGGCAGCACCATCAGAAGCTGGACTCGTCTTCTCAACGCTCACTTCAGTTTCATTTTTCGTCGGCGCATCGCTAACAACTTCTTTTTTCTTTTTCTTAAACCAACCAAGCATTACGTATTCTCCATTTTGAATACCAACAATCAGGTACTCATCACCACAGTTCACCCACCACTACACAGGCAGAAAAAAAGACAATTGTTGTTTCCAATCCAAACTCCAGCCGCACACCAGGACTCAATCTGCCAGATTCAAACATATAAATAAACGATGCTAAATAGACAATACCAACAAGGGCCAGTATTCCGTAGGGCATCATCATAACCCCTAACAACGAAGAGGCAAGTACATAGACAAAAAGAATACCGACCAGCCAGTTGAGCAACTTCAAGGTCTTATCGGCTCCAATAAGCACTGGCAAGGTCTCTTTACCTACAATTCTGTCCCCTTGCACGTCGAACACATCAAAAAGTGCATTCCGAACAAACACAAACACCAGAACAAAGGCAAAAACCATTAAATGGGCTGCCGAGAGATCAATGGAGGCGTTAAGCACAGGCAATAACGAAACAGTCATAGCCCAGGCAAGAGCGACAAAAAATGTTTTTGAACCAGGGATCTCCTTTAACCTCGAAACTTTAATTTTGGCAGCTAAAAAACCGGGGATAAAGTGAATCCGATAGAGCACACCAAAAACGCTCATACAGAACAAGAGAGCAAAAGGTAGAAAACCATACTTTGCGGTAAGCCCAAGAGATAGAAATAAAAAACCACCAGATGAAATCAATAGCAGTTTTTTAAAGCGTCCGCTGAATCGTATAAAACTTGGATCGTTGAAAACTTTTGCCTTATGGTCGGTAATCCTGTTTATATTGTGCATGGAAAACAGATAGAAAAAAGCGATTATCGAGTTTTCAATTTTTGGTTCAATCCCTTGCAGCAAGCTGCAGGCATACGTTAAGGCCGACCCAGCCAGAGAGACATACAGATTCGTCACCATCAACAAACGAATTACCCTGAAAAAAGCTGGTCTGGTTTTGCCGTCGCTACGACCAGGTATAGCCTCCAGGGCACGAACCACTCTATTAATCATCCAGGTTGGCGTTGAGGCACCGGCTGTAATACCAACTTGATCGTATTTACCAAGGGCAGCAGCATCAAGATCATCTTCCGATTCAACCAGGAAAACTTCCTTACCCAAACCCTTGGCAATTTCCCCTAAACGCGTAGTGTTTGCACTATTTTTGCCGCCGACAACTACCAGCGCCTCAACCTCCAGACAGAGTTTGCGGACCTCATCCTGCCGCAAGTGGGTAGAGTCACAGATTGTATTAAAAACCTGCCCGCCAGGAAAACGTTTTACGATTGCCTGGGTTATTACCTCAAAGGATTGATTATCCTGAGTCGTCTGGCTCACTACAATATACGGGGAATCAAGCTCCAGTGCTTGGGCCTCAGCCTCGGAACTGACCACGATGCAGTCATCACCGGCATAACCCATCAGCCCTTCGACCTCAGCGTGGTTTTTATCACCAATTATTATCGTCCGTTTGCCCTGTTTTCTATGTTTGTTAATTATGGCCTGAACTCGCAAGACGCGGGGACAGGTGGCGTCTTTGACTGTAAGGCCAGACTTAAGCAGACTCTCTTTAGCAGATGGCGGCACACCATGGGCACGAATAATAACAGTGCCTGTGGCCTTTTCAGGAACTGAATCAAGTACGCCGACCCCTTTGGATTTAAGAACTTCCATAACCTGAGGATTATGGATGAGAGGGCCGAAGGTAGAGATATTTTGATCATCGGTATTAACCAGATCAAGAGTCAAATCTACAGCCCTTCTGACCCCCATACAAAAACCGGCTTTTTTAGCAATAAGGACTTTCATGGCGTAACAATTAGAAATAGTGGTTGCAGGTCAAAATAGATCAGATAGAGATCTTAACTTTTTCGCCCAAAATCATCATCAAAGCGGACAATATCATCCTCACCGAGATAACTGCCATTTTGGACTTCAATAAGTTCAAGTGGTATCACACCTGGATTTTCGAGACGGTGCCTCTCTCCGCAAGGGATATAGGTTGACTCGTTTTCTCGAACCAGAAAGACCTTATCGCCACAGGTCACCTTGGCTGTCCCCTTCACGACAACCCAATGTTCGGAACGATGATGATGCATCTGCAAAGAGAGTTTAACAGTGGGCAACACTGTAATACGCTTGATCTTAAAGTTTTCCTGCTCCTCAAGAATAGTGTAACTTCCCCAGGGCCGATATACAGTTCGATGCAGCTGATACTCTTCACGATTATCATCTTGGAGCCGCTTAACAATTTTCTTAACATCCTGGGCACGATTCATCGGGGCAATCAAAACCGCATCGGCAGTTTCAACTACCATCGTATCCTTTAGGCCAACTGCCGCAACTAATCCATACTCAGAACGGACTAAACAATTGGTCACGTCTTCGACAACGACATCACCACTCAGGACATTGCCATTTTGATCTTTGTCTGATACTTCCCATAAGGCCTGCCAGGAGCCGATATCGCTCCAACCTAAATCAGCCGGCACTACAGAAACTGTGTCAGATTTCTCCATCACGGCATAATCAATCGAGTCACTCGGGCAACTCTTCATACTTGCAGTATCTAGCCTGAAAAACTGCCCGTCATCTGTGCCATTTTGTACCGCCGCAGTCATTGCCGAAGCGATATCCTTACTATACATCTCAAACTGTTCTAAAAGTGTTGTTGCCCCAAAGGCAAACATTCCTGAGTTCCAGAAATAATTACCAGACTCCAGGTAGGATTTGGCCGTTTGCAGATCGGGCTTTTCGACAAATGATTCAACTGAACTCCCCTCACCTTTCTTGATATAGCCGTAGCCGGTTTCAGGTGATGTCGGTTTTATACCGAAGGTAACAAGACGCCCTTTTAAAGCGAGTTCAAAGGCCTCTTGAACGGCACTGTTAAAGGAAACGACATCGGCAATCAGATGATCGGCCGGCAAAAACAGTAGTACCAGCTCTTCATCGTTTTTTGATTGGCAAAACTTTGCAGCTGCATAGACGGCCGGGGCAGTATTTCGGCCAACCGGTTCAAGTAGAATGGCTACATCACCACCAACACCCAGTTCATCAATCTGTGTCTTGGCAATAAATCGATGCTCCTCTCCAACAACAAGAATAGGTAGATTGGCATTATCAAGCGCCATGCAACGAGTAAATGTTGCTTGAAGCAAGGTTTCATTACCAATTAGTTTGAGTAGCTGTTTGGGATAGAGGTCTCGTGATAGCGGCCAAAGCCTTGAACCGGTTCCACCTGCCAGAATAACGGGTTGTATGCGTGCCATGTGTATATCCTTAATTATTTGTAGAGAAAATAGTTTGGTCGCAATTCAATAAATTCGTCAAGCCGAGGTTGCCACAAACGTTCAAGTTCAACAATCTCTGCACCCTGCTGTATCTGCCTAAACAGCTTAGTATCACCTAAAATAAGATCTAAGGGAAGTCGCTCGAATTCGTACTCATAGGGCGGTTCTTTGAGGGCAAAATCGCCACAGCATTCACTAAGAGCTTTCAGCAATGCCAATGAGACGCGATACGGTTTAAATATGGATGCATCGGTCACATGCAGATGAAATCCTTTACACACCTGGCCCGCCCACTTATTAGAAGTAGGTTCAAAGCAAACCGGGCGCAGAACGCATCCCTTCAGCGACTCAGCATCAAGCCCCTTTAGAACGTTATTATGGTCGAGAGATGGTGAACCGAACAGTTCAAAAGGCAGCGTTGTGCCACGGCCTTCAGATATATTGGTTCCCTCCCAGAGTACCTGGCCGGGATATACCAGGGCCGACAGGAAGGTTGGCAGATATGGTGATGGGTAGACCCATGGCAACCCTGTCTGAGGATAGTACATATCTCGTTGCCAGCCGCGCATTGGCAAAACCTGCAAGTCGGCTTTTTGCGATAATTGATCATTTATAAACAAAGCCAACTCACCAAAGGTAAAACCATGCCGCATCGGCAATGCGTAGAGCCCTACAAAAGAGCGGCAGTCATCAGCAAGAATATTTCCTTCAACCTGAGATCCTCCAACAGGATTTGGTCGATCCAATACAATAACTTTTTTGTTATATTTTGCAGCCGCCTCAAGACAATATGCCAATGTTGACATAAAGGTATAAACACGAGTGCCAACGTCAAGAAGATCGACCAGCAACACATCAAAATGATCATACATCTCCTTTGTAGGAACACGGGTATCACCATAAAGACTGAAAACGGGTATCCCCATTCCATCCTTGTCATGATCTGACTCGATCATATTATCTTGCTTTTCAGAGAAAAAGCCATGCTGCGGAGAAATAAGACAGGTTAGACTGCCCGGCATAAGCGCCTGTATGCGATCACGACTGTGCTGATATTTACCGTTAACCGAGGACTGATTACAAAGTAAGGCAAGCCTTTCACCAACAACATCTGCCGGTGGATCAGCAATAAACTGGTCAATTCCCAAAGAGATCATGTTCAACTCGATATTTTATTTATCATCAGGATGGCGAAGCAGCGTTACGACCTGTTATCATAACAATTTGCGATGCTTATTAACAGTGTACAATACTGTGAAACGGATAAAAAATATTTCAGAGCAGCAGTTTTAAGGTATATTCAACTTAATTTCACCAATTAATTACTTAGGAGCCATCCAGAAAAATTATGAAAATTGCAATCAGTGGCAAAGGCGGCGTCGGCAAAACAACCATAATGGCATTAATTGCCAAACATGCCAAAAAACATTTCAATGAGGTTCTGGTTATTGATGCCGATTCAAGCCCACACATGGCTCAAACCCTGGGAGTAGAAAATCCGGAATCAATAAGTTCTATCTCTGAGATGAAGGATCTTCTTGTTGAACGATCTGGAAAAGTTGAAGGCTCACCTTTTTACAACATCAATCCGAAAATTGATGATCTTCCAGAACGTTTTATGTTGGAAAAAGACGGCATCAAGCTCATGATCCTAGGTGCCATTCAAACCGGTGATAAAGGCTGTGCTTGCGCCGAAAACACAGTATTGAAACGACTTTTAACAAAGCTGCTTTTGCAGACAGATCAAGCAATCCTTCTTGATATGGAAGCAGGCGTCGAACATCTTGGCCGTGGAACAATTGCCAGCGTTGACCACCTGCTTATCGTGGTAACCCCCTCACAATCGAGTATCAGAACTGCCCACAAAATCAAAAAATTAGCCGACGATGTCGGCATTACAAATGTTTCGTATGTGGGAAACTGCGTAAAAGACTCTCAAGATCAGGAGTTTATTGAACAACAACTTGGCGAGTCATTAATCGCCTCTTTTGAAGATTCTAGAGAGATACGACTTTCAGAACGAAACGGCACACCAATCACTGATCTGGCAGAACATTTCAGTAAAACACTCGAAGATCTTTTTCGGTCCCTGAACAACAAATAAATTGGATTGGATAGGCACTGGGATGGTTATGGTCTCATCTTCCACGTGCTTCTGGTATATGCGGTGGTTGCCAGTTTGTCTGGCAAATGCAAAGCTTTCGGCGCGTTTTTGAGTGGTGCAGATGGGGTAATAAGGTAATTTTTCTTGCCTGGCCCACCGCTGAAAAAGCGATTACTTATCATCTGTTATTTTCACATAGAGCCATTTTTCCGTCTCAACTATCAGATATGCCAGCAACCCTGCAACCACAATCCGAGCCCAGGCTCCAAGGTCAATGGGAGCGCTCTGAAACAAACGATTCATCACCGGCATATAGGTATAGGCAATCTGGATAAGCAGCATTACTGCCACGCCGCCGAACACCCACATATTGGTAAAAAAACCGAGTTGAAACACCGACTTTGTCAGTGACCGGCAGTTGAAGAGATAAAAAAGTTCCACGACCACAAAAACATTCACTGCCACGGTGCGTGCCTGTTCGATAGTGGCCCCTCTTTGCAGCTCCCATTGAAAAAGGGCAAAGGAGGCGACCAGCAGCAGGCCGCCCACCAAGAGAATGCGGCCGATGAGGTTTTTAGTCAGAATCGGCGTATTCGGGTTCCGTGGCAGCCTGGTCATGATTCCAGGCTCTTTGGGCTCGAAGGCCAGCATCAGACCAAGGAATCCAGCCGTGGTCATGTTGATCCAGAGAATCTGCACAGGCAGAATGGGCAAGGTGACGCCAAGAAAAATGGCGGCCATAATGACCAGCCCTTCACCCAGATTTGTTGGCAGGGTCCAGACAATGAACTTGGTCAGGTTGTCGAACACGCCCCGACCTTCTTCAACCGCAGCTTCAATAGAACTGAAGTTGTCGTCGGTCAGCACCATATCGGCGGCCTCCTTGGACACCTCGGTGCCGGTTATTCCCATGGCCACGCCGATATCCGCCTGCTTCAGAGCCGGAGCGTCATTAACACCGTCGCCAGTCATGGCCACCACATGGCCTCGGGACTGCAGGGCCGCCACCAGACGCAGTTTCTGCTCGGGTGCCACCCGGGCAAAAACAGCTATTTTCTCCGCCTGCTCGATCAGCTCCCGATCAGAAAGAGAGGCTAAATCTCTGCCGGTAAGGACCCGCAGACTGCCGCCATTGTCTGTCGTCATACCATTTAATCCGATCTGCATGGCGATGGCTGTAGCGGTGACAGCATGATCCCCGGTGATCATCTTGACGCTGATTCCAGCCTTCTGGCAAACCTTAACCGCTTGTATTGCCTCGGCCCGCGGCGGATCAATCATTGCCACGAGTCCAATAAAAACAAAGTCGGATCGAACATCATCATGAGTTATGCCATCAACAGCAGTTCGTTCCTTTTTTGCAAAAGCGAGCACCCTGAGCCCTCTTTTCGCCATATGCTCAACCTGATGAGTAATTTTATCAGCATCCAAGTCTGAGACCGAGTTACTGGCATCAAGCTGGGAGCCGCATCGGGCAAGAATGGCCTCTACCGAACCTTTAACATAGATCAGTTGTTTGCTGCCGTCTTCGCTCTTATGCAGCGTTGCCATGTATTGATGCTCCGATTCAAATGGCAAGACATCCAGACGGGGAAAACGGTTTTGCTGTTCGGCAAGGTCAATACCTCCTTTGATAGCGGGGACAAACAGCGCTCCTTCAGTGGGGTCACCCTGCACCCGCCAGTCCTTATCTTCATTTAAAAGCTGGCTGTCATTACAAAGAATTCCGGCACGCAGGCATTCGATAAGGGCGGGAGAGTTTCCTGGATCAAAACTGTTGCCTTGCTGAAGAATCTTACCAGCAAACGGATTATAACCGGCCCCGGTGACCTCATATTCAACCCCACCAACCATAATTTTCTGGACGGTCATCTGGTTTTCTGTCAGTGTGCCGGTCTTATCCGAACAGATCACCGTAGTGGAACCCAAGGTCTCCACCGCTGGTAGCTTACGGATAATTGCCTTTTGTTTGGCCATGCGTGAGACGCCTATGGCAAGTGTTATGGTAACCGCCGCCGGCAGACCTTCTGGAATGGCGCCAACCGCAAGGGCCACCGCAGCCATGAACATGTCGAAAAGAGACTGACCCCGGAAGAGCCCCACGGCAACGGTCAGCCCTGCCAAGGCAAGAATGGCGTACAGCAGAATATGGCTGAAATGGGCAATTTTGCGGGTAAGAGGGGTTGCCAGTTCATCGGCTGATGAGATAAGTTCCGAGATTCGACCCACCTCTGTTTGATCTCCAATGCCAGTGACAATCCCTTTCCCTTGTCCATAGGTCACAAGGGAGGAGGCATAGACCATATTCAGCCGATCAGCCAGCAGCGTGTCATGCTGCAGTTTTCCTTCTTTTTTCTCCACAGGCAGGGACTCGCCAGTCAGGGCAGACTCGTCGATTCGCAGATCCCTGACCGAGAGAAGTCGCATATCCGCCGGCACCTTGTCGCCGCTGGCCAGCAAAACAATGTCCCCCGGCACCAGTTCCGTTGCCGGAATGGTTATTTTCTCACCATGGCGCAGGA
>JADGBM010000083.1 GCA_015231515.1 Desulfobulbaceae bacterium | reverse complement strand
ACTGTGGCTTCCCCCAAAATAACTTTGAGCAAAGTTCTGAACAGTCTCTGGTAAATAGGGTTTGCAGCTGAAAACGTCAAGATAGACTGCGTTTGTATGATTTGCAAAATGACCTGAAATAAGCGACGTCTCGATGAGCTGTACCATTGAAAAACCAGCCACTCTTTCATCTTCACCGAAATGGACAATCTGGGTTTCGCCAAAGCGCTTCATCTTGATCAGGTCACAAAGTTCGATGACAAAGTATCGGATAGCCTCGGCGTCACGAATGGTGTGTGGTGTGCAGTTATAAATATCGACGGATGAGGCTATGCCCCAGGCATCTTTGGCAATTGCCTCATTCATGGCGAAAAGGCCTTCCTGGCCGGAACGTGTTGGTAATGGTTCAGGGGTGCGGATAGTTTGGGTTGTCATTGTAGTCATTGGAGTTCCTGTTTTTAGCTCGAGTTATTTGTGAATGTCGGGAGTAGCTATGTGATCAGTCATCCCGCTTTTAATAGATTTGTTTACTGCGCCTGCACAACTTTAAGAGTAGCGCCTGCATCATTTTCTAGTTTACGGTGAGCAAAACGAGTGCCACTTTGCAATAAAAAGTTAGTTACGGCTTTTAGGCCGCCGATAAAGGGGTTGCCGGACTATTCTGAGGGTGAGGTTGCTGCACTTTAGTTATTTTTTTGAGTATAATATTACTGATTATTTGACGACGCTGAGAATAAAGGCGGCCTGAGTGGGCAAAATAGAGCTGGGTAAGGTAAAAATATCAGGTTGTTACAAGATTTAGCGGGTTGAAATATCTTGAATCTATGCTTTTTAGCTGGGGATAACTCTTATTAATAAAAAACAGGAAAAATATTACTTAATAGTTTCTTTTTTACGAAGTTTTCCTGTATAAAAGAGAAAAAAAATACCTAATTTAAAAACCAGGCTGGTCGGGAGAGAAAATGCTTACACGGTTAATTCTTGCAGTTGAAAACAAAGAGCTGGAAGACCTTATAGCGAAGTCATTTAGTTATTCGGATGTGCAGGTCGAGTGTTTCGGTCAGAAAAAAAGCGCCTGGCAAAATGTAGTGCAGAGCTGCGGCGATATTATTGTGGTCAGTGAGGCAAGTATTCCCCGGCCGGTTGATTCAAGTATGGCGCTGCTTAACAATCTTCCCGAGGCACCTACAACTGTAGTGATCCACGACTTTGATTCCTCCGAGGTGCATGCCAGACTTATGGCGGCGGGCGCCGATGTCGTTATTTATTCAAGGGGGTCATCGCGGAATCTTATCGATACCATCCAGGCCACACTCGACTCTCGAATTCAGCTCGTCAAACTTGATCACCTTGTTCGAAAAAAGACTACGCAGCCTAAAATCAGCGATTTTGTCTCCTCAAGTCAGACCATGCAGATGTTTATCAACGAGGTGCAGCTGGTTGCACCAAGCGATTCGATTATTTTACTTCTTGGTGAAACCGGCGTGGGCAAAGAGCATCTTGCCAAGGCTATACACGAAGAGAGTCCCAGATCTTCCGGCCCTTTTATTGCTTTAAATACTGCGGCGCTGCCCGAGCAACTTCTGGAAAGTGAACTTTTCGGGCACACCAGCGGGGCTTTTACCGGCGCCACTCGATCGCGTCGCGGCGCTTTTGAGCTGGCTCACGGTGGAACAATTTTCCTGGATGAAATCGGTGAAATGCCTCTGCACTTGCAAACAAAGCTGCTGCGGGTACTGCAGGATTATGAGGTGAAACCTCTGGGGGGTGAAAAATCGATCTGGGTTGATGTGCGGGTTATTGCGGCGACCAATCGCGAACTTGAAAAAGAGGTTGAGCTCGGGAATTTTCGCAAAGACCTTTATTTCAGGCTTAACGTCATGGCCCTGACCATTCCGCCTTTGCGCGATCGGCGCGAGGATATCCCAACGCTTGCCAGGCGTTTTCTAACCTATTACAAATTTAGAATTGCCAAGGATATTCACCATATTTCAAAAACCGCCATGACCGCTCTTTGTAATTATGATTGGCCCGGCAATGTCAGAGAGTTGATGAATGTAATTGAACGCGCCATTCTGATCTCGAAGAGTGACCACATAACCTTAGATGATCTGCCAAGTGTATTCAATGTGGGGGGAGAACAGGCCGGAGTGCTCAGTGCCTCTATGGCCAGGGATTCGGCCTTTTGGGAAGGGAAAACGCTGCCGGAGGTTCAAAGAATTGTCTTGGAACAAGTGGAAGGGATATATTTGAGAAAGGTGCTTACTGAAACT
Organism: Desulfobulbaceae bacterium; assembly: GCA_015231515.1. Classification (NCBI taxonomy): domain Bacteria; kingdom Pseudomonadati; phylum Thermodesulfobacteriota; class Desulfobulbia; order Desulfobulbales; family Desulfobulbaceae; species Desulfobulbaceae bacterium. Next base: position 10,911 of record JADGBM010000083.1, on the reverse strand, counting down.
GAGGGACGGGTCGGACGGGCGGCAAAGATCGCAGGCATCCACTCAAGAGGGCTGTACAGCAAGATGAAACAGTTGGGCATACGTAAGGAAGATTTCCGGTAACTACTCAGGACCACCGCATCTACTGCGTCGTCAGCCTGTTTACATGCGGGGTGTATAGATCACAGGCCTCTTTCTCGAAGGTCTCGCGGGCTCGCTATCTGTATATGAGGCGTTATTTGATTATCGGGGATTTCAAAGGGAAATCGTTAAGAATTGTCAGCATGCCGGCCTCGGCCAATTCAGCAGCGGTCGCCCACTTTCCGCCAAGTTTGATAAGCTCTTTGGCATTGAGAAGATTGTCGGTCAGTGATTGCTGGGTCTTGTCAATACTTTCTGCCCAAACTCTTTTTTTCTCCTTGGCTGAAACAAGATATAATGTAAGCGCGACAGAGGCTGGCTTTTCGGCAGAAAATTGATTGCCGATCCGTTCAGAATAACTCCATAAGAGTGGGACAAGTACATAGTCAACCTTCAGTTGGTCGGCGAGGGCGAGGGCATGGCTTAATAACGTATCTTTAGCTCTATTAACCGGCAATAGCTGGTTTTGTTTTGCCGTTTCATCAACTGGAAAAAGATTAGAGTCAAGACGGTTTTTGAAAATATCTTGTAAACGCTTATCAAGCTTTTCCATAAAAAACAGCGTTTCATCTCCCTCGCTTAAATCTATGCAGACTTGATCAATCGGGCACGACAATGGCGATATGTTCTGGGCCCCTAATTTTTCGATGAAGTCGCCTTTTGTAAAAGGCAGCAAGGCCATGTTCCCGAAGGAGCTGATATTTTCAGGCTCATCACTGGCCATGACAGGGTGGGTATAGAGAATCAGATTGAGGTAGAAAACGCTTAAAAAAGAGAGGGCGAACAGCCTGGACTTCGATATCTGTATTTTCATGATGCAATCCTTGTTGATGAATCCCAAGGTAGCCGATGGGATTTAGATATTTCTGTCTGATTGAATGCCCTGAGAGTGGTATACCAAAATTGATGGATTTAGCAACCTAAACAGGTAGATACCAGTTCATAAATCACTCCTTGTGAATATTTTTTGCAGAACAGGCGTTTTTGTGTATACAATAGAAAGTTAGAGATCTGCGTTTTCGCTGAGTACTTGCTTTTTTATTCATGACGAACAGTCTGGGTACGTGAAAAATGAGTGAACGAACAGTAGAGCCACTGGATTTTAATAAACTGGAAGATCGATTTTTTTGCATTGATGTTTTAACACGGGCACGATTTTCAATAAAAAACAGTGAAACTGAACTTGCAGTTGATATTGATCGAATAATCACCTCTCTTACCGCCTTTTCACAAAATCCAAGCCCTGCTCCGGTTCCAGAAATGGAAAGGCAACCGCAATCTGCGTCTAAACCGGGAGCCAGTAACGACTTAATGAATGGAGTGGACCTGACTGCCCCAAGAGATGAGCAGGCTCGGGATCGCGTCGAAATCGGGGGCGCAAACGATGATGATGGTGACGGTATAGTCGATCTGCTCACCGGAACTAAAATCAGGTAAGTTTTTACGAGATGAGCCTTCTTGAATTTAAATTCGATATAACCGAAACCCTGAAATGCCCTATCTATAAAAAGGGTGACTATTTCGAGTTGACTGGAGTGGCTGTTAAGCCTCCGGTAAAAAGGGAGATCTGTGTCTTCCCGATCAAGATTGTGGCAGATATTCTTAACTCCCTGGAGGGTAAGGCGGCTGAATCGTATGGTGAAGAGGTCATCGGCAAGGAGTTCAACTGCGGCGGCTGTACCGGTATTATCAAATTTGTCTGTTCCAAAAAAGATGACGGGTGGGTTGTGCCGCAGTTACGGATGATGAAAGAGTTGGACGCCAAGAGGGCAATGGCTGAAAACATGACGACGCTGGAAGGGCAGTTAAAAGATTTTGCCTTGTTAAGCTGGCTCGATGAAAGCAGTCTCAAGGACTTTGCAACGTGTGCTACAACCGAAACATTTGAGGTCGGGCGTACCATTCTCAAAATTGATACTCCGGGCAGGAACCTCTATCTGCTTCTCTCCGGCAAGGTTGTTCTGCTCGGCAGACATGGGGAAACAATCGGCCATCTCGGGAAAGGTGAGGTGTTCGGCGAAATGAGCCTGATGTTTGATCAGCCGGTCAATGTCACCGTGAAGGTGGTCGAAGCGGCGAATGCGCTGGTGCTTAGTGCTACTGACTTCAAACATCTACTTGTAAAATTCCCTTTTATGAAAATGGCCCTGGCCCGCTTGATGGCCAAACGACTGAGCCAATCGATTCGGCCGGTTCCCACCGGGCAGGTAACGGGTGTCCACGGGCGCCTTGCAGAGCTTTCGGCCTCAGAACTTTTTCAGATGATCCACGAAAACATGAAGAGCGGGGCGGTTGAACTTGCTCTTCCTGGGGGTACGGCCAGTGTTGATTTTATTGATGGTGAAATTGTCGATTCCAGCTATAACGTAATGAAAGGCAAGGATGCTTTTTACAATATCGTCATGGAGCAGGAGGGCTCGTTTGTTTTTACTACCTCACTACCAGCAGCTGAACCTGCAAAGCGAGCGCCAGTAGGGGGCTTTATGAGTATGTTGATGGAAGGACTTCGCCTACTCGATGAAAAAAAATCTATAGCATCTCAGGAGTAGTCAAGAGCGCCTGGATAGCTACATGCAAAGTAAACCAGAGAGTGAAACCTTATGAACTACGGCATAAATGATCCAAGTCAGATTGAAGCTATCGACACTATCTTAAAAGATAACCTGATTGATAGCGGCGTAAAATGTGCCCTGCTTATCGATACTGCCGGCAACACAATTTCCAAGTGCGATGACTCCCAAAGTAATTACGATACCACTGCATTTGCTGCCATCGCTGCAGGCAATTTTGCTACAGTTGACTCCTTGGGGAAATTAGTCGGTGAGACTGATTTTTCTCTGTTGTATCACAAGGGAGAAAAAGTAAGCATTCACTTTTCGAAAGTAAGCGATGATCTCTTGCTGCTCACAATCTTCAGCAATGAGACCTCTTTGGGGTTGCTGCGTCTTAAGGTCAAAGATGTAATTACTAAGGTCAAGTCTGTTTGTGAACTTAAATGAAAGGCCTGCTTTTAATGAAGAGTTCAGTGTCTGGCCGAAAAGACAAGCAACCCAGTGCTGTGGGTGGACAAAATTCAGCTAATTTGATCTAGAGGAGAACTGTTTTGGCATTTATCAACCCTAAAACAAAAGAAGTCCAGGTAAAGATTGTTTATTATGGTCCGGGTAGAGGTGGGAAGACAACAAATCTGGAGTATATTAACAACAAATTTCGGCACCGTATAATGAGTGACATGGTGAGTCTGAAGACCCATGGTGACCGGACCCTGTTTTTTGATTTTCTCCCGTTTGATATCGGTAAAATACAGGGCTATGATGCTCGAATTCAGCTTTATACCGTCCCCGGTCAGGTGAAATACAATGAGACCAGAAAGCTGGTTTTGAAGGGCGCCGATGGTATTGTTTTTGTTGCTGATGTCCAGCCCGAGCAAAGAAAGAAAAACATTGAGTCGCTTAATAATCTTAACGAGAATCTGGCTGCCTATAATCTTGATATCTTTAAGATTCCCATTGTCTTGCAGTACAACAAAGTTGATTTGAAGAGTTCAGGCGTTGAAGTCCTGTCAAATGAAATTATGCAGAACGATCTTAATAGCCGATTAAAGGCTCCGGCCTTTGAGACAAGTGCTTTGCAGGGGGGCAATGTCGTTCCGACCTTGAAAAAAATAATCATGTTAACCATGGCGTCACTACAAGATAAATTTAAATAACTCTGTAAAAGAGTCGACGATCAAAAAAATGGATTATGAGTTCGAAGACATAATAACTGCGGCGCAGGTAAGCGAGGATTTTGCCTTTGATTCAGGGGAGAGCTTTGATTCTGATCTCACTCTTGAGGAAATTGACACGCCAATAAAGGCACTGAAGGTGATAATTCTTTCGATTGACTGGGAGATTACACCCGAGATATTGGACAACTACCAGCAAGAGATTAAAAGGCTCGAAAATTTATGGGCGCAAGATAATATCGCCCTGGCTTTTCTGCGCATTCTCGGAGCCTTAGGCATTTACATAAAGACGTGTCAGGCCTCAGCACATCCTGATGCAGTGAAACTTCTGTATTCGGTCTACAATGGCCTGGAAAAATCGACAATTTCAAAAGAGATGACTACGGCCGCCAAGGTCGAACTGGTTCAGGCAGAGTTGCGTAAATACAATACGATCCGCGCAATCATAAAAGAGGCAAATACCGCAGCGGCACGGAAGGCGGCCAGCAAACCTGCCACCGGAGAGACGCCGGCGGCAGGCGGCAGCCTGGCTAAAGAATCGGCTTACAAAGAGGTTGCAGAGCCAGAAGAGCCGCTTTCCGGGGCGGAATCTGAAGAGATAACTCCGGCCTTGGCTGGTGTGCCAAGGCCGGCTGCGGGGGATTCCCGGCAGTGGTCATTTCAGGAGGTGGCACACGATCAGGATGTTGAGGGTTCAAGTGCAACGGTGTCGCAACTGGGAGATGAAGGTGGAGTTGTTGCGCTGCCCCAATCGAGCAGTTTGGAAGAGCCTGATGCTGATGCCAATCAGCAAGCCAATATTTTTGATGACCTGTTTGCAAGTAAGCCCAGCACACCGGCAGACGACCTGCTTTTGCAGATGCACATGCCAGCTGATAAAAAAGGGGCTGGTGCCCAAGGCGCCAAAGTAGTGGGCTCAGAAGAGGAGGTGACGGAAACTCTTACTCTTGTAGAGCAGACCGATACTGATTTTGATCGTACCGACCATGGTGAGGAGATCAGCAACAGGCTTGACTCTTTTTTCGGAGATGATGATTCAAGTGCAACGGTGTCGCAAGGGGAGGATGAAGGTGGTGTTGTGCCTCTGCCTGCCGCCCAGATGGAGGCCCCGATCGCGGAAGTTAAAAGCGCAGAGGTCGATGCTCAGCTGGCCGCCATTGCCGAGCTGAAAGAGATTGTTGAGGCCTCAGTTTCCTCTGGGCAGAGTGCTGACTACAGCAAGGCCCTGAGTGAAACCCTGGAGTTGCTGGCAGACAACAAGGTTGCCCTGATGCTTCTTGAGGCCCTTGACTCGACTCTTACCACTCTTCGCGATACCAATACCAGTATTACCGAAAATGGTGCACTGCTTCGGGCGCTATGTGATCTGGCCTCGGAAGCGATTGCCGCTTCCGGCCAGCCTGACCTCGGCACTACAGTGGCAATATTTGAAGAGATGCGAAAATATATTGCCTTGCAGGATACGGTAATCAGAGCTCTTCTTGACAACACTCAGGATTGATTATGGAAGAAAAACCGAGCCAACAGCAGATTCTGCTTTTTTGTGAAGACTGTGGCACTAAAAACTTTATCAGCCTGGACTCTAACGAAGAAAAGGGGCCGGAAATTAAATTTCGCTGCCAGGCCTGTGATTATCTGAACACAGTGTCGGCCCCCAAACTCCCTCCCAAAGCTTCTTGATTGGTTGTCCGGATTGCCCTTCTCAACTGCTTGAATATCTAGAGGTTTTGGCCGGAGTAGTTTGTGCAGGTGGCACGGGAAAAATTTATACATTACCGATTGTTTGTGATACAAGGTAATAGGGCAGTTTTTTCTGGTTTCACCCGGATTGATGCATCGCCTATAGGCAACCCGGTGAAGCTAGGGGGGGCAGGGTCGTGGAAGATTTTTGGACAGGGGTGTTTTGATGTCGAAAAAAGATGGGTCAAAGCATTTGTTTTCTTTGGTTTCAGTTAGTATTGTCATTGTCTGGGTAGCCAGTATTTGCGGATCACTCTACTGGAACCTGCATCTGGTGACGAACCAGACCGAAGCCACCGCCCTGCATGTGGCAAAAGCCTACTTTGATAAGGATTTAGCCCTTCGATTATGGGGCGCCAAGCATGGCGGTGTCTATGCCCCTGTGTCTGAAGATAACCCACCGAATCCCTATCTCTCTCATGTGCCGGAAAGGGATATTGTGACCCCGTCCGGCAAGCAGCTCACTCTTGTCAACCCTGCCTATATGATCCGTCAGATGATGGCGGAATTTTCAAATTTGACCGGGGTTGGCGGTCACCTTACCAGTTTGAAGCTGCTCAATCCGATTAACAAACCAGACCCCTGGGAAGAAAAAAAACTGAAGGTCTTTGATGAGGGCGTTAAAGAGGTTACTTCCTTTGAAGTCGTCGATGGCAAGCCGGTTTTGAGATTGATGCGACCTTTTATCACTCAAAAACCCTGCCTTAAATGTCATGGGCATCAGGGCTATGAGGTTGGCGATGTAAGAGGCGCCACCTCTATGTCCATCCCAATGGCGCCCTATCGGCTTATTGAGAGTGAGATGCGGTGGCAACTGATAGCCACCCATTTACTGATACTTGCCCTGGGCCTGTTGGGTATTGGCTGGGGCTGTTGGCTGGTAAACAGGAATATAAACCGGCATTTTGCACTGCAAGGTAAGCTTGAAAAGCAGAATGAATTTATCCACTCAATCTTTGAATCCCTCAGCCATCCGTTTTTTGTGATTGATGCGAACACCTTTGCTTTGGAAATTGCCAACTCTACAGCCCTTGGCGGCAAACTTCTGTTTGGGCAGACCTGTTACTCTCTGTCCCACCACGAAGATGAGCCCTGTTGTGGCACTCACCATCCTTGCCCCATAAATTTGATGAAAGAGACGAAGAGTTCTACGACTGTTGAACATGTGCATTTTGACGCCGACGGCAATGAACGCACTGTGGAGGTTCATTGCTTCCCGATATTGGATGAAAATGGTGAACTCAGTAAGGTGGTTGAATATGCCATTGATATTACCGAGCGTCGGGCCATGGAGAGAGACAGAGAAAATCTGCAGTGTCAGTTGCAGCAGTCCCAGAAGATGGAAGCGATCGGAACTTTAGCGGCCGGGATAGCTCATGACTTCAATAATATCCTCAGTGCGGTGATCGGCTACTCTGAGCTTGGCAAAATGAACTCTAGCGAGGGGGATAAGAGTGGCAAATATTTCGTTGAAATCAACAATGCCGGGTTACGTGCCGGGCAACTGATTAAGCAGATACTCACTTTTAGCCGTCAGGGAAATGATAGCTGTTTTCCTATTCAGATTCAATCTATTGTGAAGGAAGTGGTCAAGCTGCTAAAGGCTACAATTCCAACATCCATTGAGATTCGTTCTGAAATAGATCCTCAGTGCGAGCAGATTTTGATAATGGCTGATCAGACTCAGATACATCAGGTGTTAATGAATTTATGCACAAATGCCTATCATGAAATGCGCGAAACAGGGGGTGTGCTAACTGTCAGTCTGGCGAAGAAGGTTTTGGAGGATGGCGATGCACAACTTAATGAGTTGGACATCTGCCCAGGGCCATATTTAACACTTTCAGTGCAGGACAGTGGTCCTGGTATAGATCAAACTATTATGACAAAGATCTTTGAGCCCTTCTTTACGACCAAGAAACATGGCGAAGGAACGGGAATGGGCCTGGCTGTTGTGCATGGGATAGTTAAAAAGCATATGGGCGCCATAGCAGTAGATTCAGAGCTAGGGAAAGGAACAACCTTTACAATCTTTTTGCCGATCACCCAAAGCTCAATGGAGTCCCAACCGGTTGAGACGGTGTTTCCAATTCCCAAAGGCAGCGAGCGTATTTTGATTGTTGATGACGAAGGGCCCATTGTTGCACTCAGTAAAACCTTTTTAATGAGTTTGGGCTATGAGGTTAGCGCTACCTCAAGCAGCTTAGAGGCTCTAAGCCTTTATGAAAAAAATCCTAAGAATTTTGACCTGCTCCTCACCGACATGGCAATGCCCCATATGAGCGGGGCAGAGCTGGTGCGGAAAGTACGGGCGATTCGACCGAATTTTCCGGTGATACTGTGTACCGGATTCAGTGAGGTGATAAATCGAGAGAAAGCTCAGGCTCTCGGTATACAAGAGTTTATCATGAAACCAATAGTGCTGACCGATCTTGCCAAGTCTATTCGCAAAGTTCTGGACGGCGCAAATTGATAGCACGAGAATGCTGCTGCATGATCTATCTTTTCAGACAAGGCCCGATATCAGAGGCGCTGAGTTGTCATGAAGAGTTTAACCCCTGTTTTATGACAGTTATTTCCGATTTGTCCGGATCATGAGATGCCCGCTATGAAAAAATCTAATGGTACTGAAACAGGCCAAAGGAAAGTAACTTTGGCGCTGCAAAATTGTGAAAGGAAGTACGATGAACTCATTAAAGCGATAACTGACTACACCTACACTGTTATCATTGAAAATGGCACCGCTGTTAAAACGACTCACAGTAGCGCCTGTGCAGGGGTAACCGGATTTACCTCTGAAGAGTATACTGCTCAACCATACCTGTGGCTCGATATGATTCATGCGGAAGACCGAGATGCGGTCTTGAAGCAAACGGCTGACATCATTGCCGGCCAGGAGTCTTCGGTCATTGAACATAGGATATACCATAAAGACGGCACTATTCGCTGGGTTCAAAACACTATTGTCAGGCACTACAATGCTGACAACTGTCTCTATGGATATGATGGGTTGGTTCGGGATGTGACGGCCAGGAAGATAGTTGAAACCGAAAAAGAGATACTCATTGTAAAGCTGCAGCAGTCTTTGAAAGAGATTAAAACGTTGAGGGGAATCTTGCCCCTGTGTTCCTATTGCAAGAAAATTCGAGATTACCGGGGCTATTGGGAGCAGGTTGATGTCTATATAAAACAATATTCAGACGCAGATATCAGCCACAGTATCTGCCCGGATTGTATGAAAGAACATTATCCTGAAGAGTATGAATCGCTTGTGTTAAAGGGTAAAATAAAGGTTTGAAGGGGCTTTGCTTTGGTGGCTGTCTTTAATCTGCCAAGGAGAGTATTCGATGACATGGCACGTTTCTTTTGAGGAGTTCTGTTTTGCTAGATGAATCTATGAAAATACTGATTGTCGATGACGACGCGGGTCACCTCTCGCTGATTGAGCGATATGCCGAATCCATGGGTCTTCAATACATATCTGCCGAAAACGGAGAGGAAGCGGTTAAATTATTGACGGCAGGGGATTTCAGTGTGGTTGTGACCGATCTGGTCATGCCGAAAATGGACGGTATGGGCCTCCTTAAACACATTAAGGAAAACTATGCAACAATCGATGTGATCGTCATGACCGGCTTTAGCAGCCAATATTCATATATTGATGTTATTAAAGCTGGGGCTGCTGATTTTATCGCGAAGCCGTTTAAAAGGGATGAGTTTGTGGCAAAACTTGATCGGGTGTTCAGAGAAAGAGATCTTTTGAAAGAGTTGCGGGAGGCAAAAGAGAAAGCTGAGTCCGGCAGTAATGCCAAGACTAATTTCTTGTGTACTATAGGGCATGAACTTCGGACACCAATGAATGGTATTATGGGCTTTGCCGGACTTCTTGCTGGGGCTGATCTTCCTCCTGAACCCAAAAAATATGTTGGGATAGTGGAGAAGTCGGCAGAAAGGCTCATGAAATTGCTGAACCAGATTCTCGATTTTTCAGCAATAGAAGCTGGAAAGACCGATAGAAAACCCTGTCACTTTCAGCTAAAACCGATACTTGATAACCTTTTAACGACGGCCACGACGAGGTCGCAGGAAAAAAAACTTTCGCTAAACCTTGATGTCGATGAACAGGTATCTGAGGAGTTATTGTTCGGTGATAAGGTGGCCTTAGAGCAAATCCTCTACAATATCACGGATAATGCCATAAAGTTCACTGATTCAGGCTCCATAGAGATAAAAGTACGGAAGGTACGAGAGCTTTCTGATGGGAGAAGTGAATTTCAGTTTTCAGTTAAGGATACTGGCTGTGGTCTGGAGGTCGATAAACACGACCACATTTTTGAGCCTTTCACTCAGGCGGAAGATTACATGACCAGGCGGCATGAGGGGGTGGGTCTTGGTCTGGCAACCTGTGCAAAGTTTGTAAGTATGCTGGACGGAAAAATATGGGTGGAAAGCCGAGTTGATAAGGGGTCAACGTTTTACTTCACTGTCGCAATGGGATCTGCCTGACCTGCAATCATAAGCCCTGAAGCTGAGCCGGCCGGACGACACCCTGAAACGGGGATGAAGACGGAGATATACGATACGATTTTATACTGTCATGCTATTCCGGTAAGTGGGAGGGAAATGCTGAAGGTGCTGTCTTTTCCGACCTCACTGTCAACGTTGATTGTACCGTTGTGTTTTCGTATTATTTCGTGAGAAATGCTCAGCCCGAGGCCGGTGCCTTTTCCAACATCTTTAGTGGTAAAAAATGGCTCGAATAATTTATTGATGATTTCGGCCGGGATGCCATGTCCGGAATCTGAGACAGAAACAAAGGCATTTTTATCGTCGTGCCAGGTCTTTTTGCATCAGTCTCTCCTTGCCGCGAAAAGTTTTTTAAATTACCGACGATTGCTTTAACCCCGTTCAGTTCCCTCCATTGACTCGTTGATAAGATCATGGATGTCGCCAGCGATATAATCAATTTTTAACTTTTGTCGTAATTGAGTGAGGTCATCGGCGTTCATAGCGCCGGTAGAACTGTTGATAGAAAATCTCGGGTCAATTCACGGGCCAGAGTAGAATCATCAACAAGAAGAATCTGAAACTCCCTATTTCGCAAATAGCGCTGAATGCAATTGGCAAGTAGCTCAAGGGATTGAGGCCCCTTTAAGAGGTAAATATTCGGCTTGAGCTAAAAACAGTTAAGTAGTGCCATTTCCTCCTTAGCGGGTGTTTATCCTCAGCCCCAAAGGGGCGTAACATACTAGCCCAGGGCAACGCCCTGGGATATAGGAACATATAATAAATAGCCCTGAAAGGGCGTCACATAGGCTTAAAAC